>JBFIMV010000394.1:0-2547 GCA_041611575.1 Desulfuromonadales bacterium
CGTTCAGCGACGAGTCCTTCCCCAGAGAGCTGCTGACGCAGGCCAACGCCCTGCTCGGCCAAGGGCAGCTGTCGTTGGCAAAATACCTGATGATCGTCAATGGCGCCGACTGCCCGGAACTCGACTGCCACGATATCCCTGGCGTCTTAACCTCCCTGCTGGAGCGGATCGACTGGCGGCGGGACCTGCATTTCCAGACCTGCACGACCATCGACACCCTCGATTACTCAGGTTCCGGGTTGAACGCCGGTTCAAAGGTCGTCATGGCCGCCGCCGGGCCGGTGCAGCGCACCCTGCCGACCGAGCTGCCTGCCGAACTGAACCTGCCGCCCGGCTTCACGAATCCACGGATTGCCCTGCCGGGTGTCCTTGTCCTGCAGGGCCGGGCCTGGCAGGGTCAACGTGGCGAGGGTGCGGCCGACCTTGCCACCTTCTGCCAACAGTTTGGCCCGGAAAGCGCCATCAACGACTTCCCCCTGGTGGTGATCGTCGACGACGCCGAGTTCACGGCACGCTCGCTGAACAATTTTCTCTGGGTCACCTTCACACGGTCTGCGCCGGCCAGCGACATTGATGGCATCGCATCCTTCGTGCGCGCCAAGCATTGGGGGTGCGAGGGGAGCCTGGTGATCGATGCCCGCAGCAAAAACCATCATGCGCCGCCACTGGAGGATGACCCCGAGGTGGAACGCCGGGTCGATCAGCTCGGGGCGCCCGGAGGCCCTTTGTACGGGCTGGTTTAGGGTTTTTCATTCTGGATCAATCTGCAGGGAGAGGAAAAGTTCATGACGCATGCTGCGGAGATGACGGCTAAGGTAACGGCGCTGATTACCTCGTTGGTGGCGGATGACCTCGGCAACTGGCACGAGGTGCTCTCGGGCCCTTTTTTCGGGTCGCCGCTGGTCGGTTTCGCTGCCGCTGACGACCCCCTGTTTGAAGAGTATCAGGAGGTGATCGGCCCGTTCCATCTGACGCCACAGCAATGGCTGAAAGAGGCCGGGGGAACCGGCGGACCCGGCGGGACGGTCATCAGCTGGGTGCTGCCGATCAGCGCGCCGACCCGCGTCAGTAATCGCGCGGAGCGGGCCGAGCCATCGCATGCATGGGCCGTGACACGCAATGACGGGGAGGTTTTCAACAACCGGCTGCGCGGAGCGCTTGAAAAGTTTCTGCGTGATCATGGGCATGTGGCCGTTGCACCGATTACCCATGCGGCATGGAAAACCTTGAATGACCCGCAGGTCGGTGCAGCCTCCAACTGGTCGGAGCGGCACGCAGCCTTTGCCGCCGGTTTGGGCACCTTCAGCCTCAACGACGGCCTGATTACCGCGGCCGGCATCGCCCATCGCTGCGGCAGCGTGATTACCAGCCTGGAACTTCCGGCGTCGCCGAGACCCTACGCCGGAATCCGCGATTACTGTCTCCATTTCGCCAACAACACCTGCGGCGTCTGTGTTGACCGGTGTCCGGTTGATGCCATCACCCGCGCCGACGGGCATGACAAGGCAGGTTGTCAGCAATACACTTACGGCGAACTCCAACCCCGGCTGAACCAACGCTATGGCGTCGCCATCTGCGGCTGCGGCCTCTGCCAGACCCGCGTCCCGTGTGAGCACCGCAACCCCACGGCAGTCTAGGTTTCCCCAGTTTTTCACACAGGCATTCTTCAAAAGAGACGAGGGCAGGCTTGATACAAGCCTGCCCTCGCCGTTCTCGGTGTGGCGCTCCCGCTCAGAGGCTCTTTCCCTGAAGCGTTTTCATTATCGGCGGATCGGGTTCTTCGATTGCCAGCAGGATGTGGCAGGTGTTGCAGTCGGCGGAGATGACCTTGCCGTCGGCGCTCTCGTGCATGTCGTCATGGCAGCGGAAGCAGCCGATGTCAAAATCGGGGCCATGGCTGATATGGTTCACATAGGTTCCCCAGTTGACCTTCATCTCGGGAAAGACGTTTTCCGTGTAAGCGGCCACCACTCCCGCAACCGCGCGGTCGATAATTTGCGGCTGCTCCTTGATCAGCTGCGGGTAGTGCTCCTGGTACCATTCCCGCAAGCCGTTGCTGATCGTCGTGCGGGCCATGTCTGTGGTTGCATATTCGGCAGAAATCAGCTCCAGGCCCTGGCGCTTGATATACGGGAGGCTCTGTGGGATCAGCCCTTCGGCGAGTTTCCGGTCAAGGGCCGCGTCAGCCGGCAGGTAGATGTGCGACGGGCGGTTGTGGCAGTCGATACAGTCCATCTCCCGGGCTTCGCTCTTCACTGCGTTCCCCAGCAGCGCGTCGGCCTCGGCTGTGCGAAAGATGATCTCCGTGCCGTCGGCCTGGGTGAGGATGACTTCCGGGATCACCATGCGGCTGTGGTCCGTCGAGCGGTAGGTGATCTTGTTCTCCGGCGCGATGTGCCAGTGGATGCCGTGCGAGCTCTGCACCCGGTCGCCGGCGCTGCCGATTTTCATAAGCAGGACATTCTGAACGGCGCTGTTCCCCTCGTCTGGCAGAAAGCGCTGGGAAACCTCCAGCTTGTCGCCGTGGAACAGCTCCGGTCGATGACA
>JBFIMV010000395.1:0-2544 GCA_041611575.1 Desulfuromonadales bacterium
GTCGGGCACCCCCTGCTTGACGAGTTCGCCATAACCCGCACGCGCGAATCCCTGTTGCACGACCTGGGAATTCCGCTCGAGCGCAAGGTCGTCGGCCTGTTCCCCGGCAGCCGCGGCAACGAGCTGCGATACATGCTGGCCACTATCGCCGGCGCGGCGCAGCTGATTCACGTTCGCCGGCCGGATGTCCATTTTCTCGTGCCGGTGGCCGAAACCCTGAACCAGGCCGATGTGGCGGCTGGTCTTCCCTCAGGGTTGCCTGTGACCTTCGTCTCCTCGGGCAAGGAGTCGGTTTACGATGTCGCCGCCGCGTGCGACGCGATCCTTTCGGTATCAGGGACCGTGACGTTGCAGATCGCTCTGGCCGGGACGCCGATGGCGATCCTGTACAAGCTTTCACCTTTGTCATACGCTATCGGTCGCAGGCTCGTGCGGGTTGATAACGTTGGCTTGCCCAATATCGTCGCCGGTCAACGGGTTGTCCCGGAATTCATCCAGGAACAAGCGACACCTGAGGCGTTGGCCGTTACGACCATTGCCTTCCTTGAAGATGCGGAGACGGCTGAGTCGATGCGGAAAGGGCTTGCACTCGTTCAGGATAAACTCGGTGATCCAGGTTGTTCGCAGCGGGTTGCCGGGATGCTGCACGAGCTGATGAGCAGTCATTCGAGCCGGAAAGTAGAAATATGAGTTCATCGAAAGCCGCTGATCTTTTCCCGCGTTTACTCGCGTACGCAAAGCCGTATTGGGGTCGAATCGGGATTTCCCTGCTGGCATCTCTTGGAGTCGCCGGGACGGACGTTGCGTCAGCGAAACTGATTCAGCCCTTAATCGACCGGATCATCGTCAATAAGGATTACCTGCTAGTCAACCTCGTGCCTTTCTTTATTATCGGTCTCGCCCTCGTGAAGGGGGGGTCACGTTTCGTGCAGGAATACTACATCAAGACTGCCGGGCAGCTGGTAGTACAGGATATTCGCAACGACCTCTATCATCACACCTTGAAGCTTTCCATGGGGTTCTACTCGCGCACCCAGGGCGGGACGCTGATGTCAAGAATTCTCAACGATGTAGGCACCATGCAGCGTTCGGTCGCCGATATCCTTGTGGATACCGTGCGTGAAAGCATGACGTTGATTGGTTTGGTTGCTCTCGCTTTTTATACAGACTGGCAGCTGGCAATCGTTGCTTTTGTCGTGTTGCCGGTTGCCGTTGTTCCCGCGAGTATTATCGGACGGCGGATTCGGGAGAACACCAGGCAAAGCCAGCAAACAATGGGCAGCCTGACATCGGTGCTCCAGGAAACCATCTCCGGGATCAAGGTGATAAAGTCTTTTGGAACGGAAGCGCAAGAACACCAGCGTTTTTGCGAAGAAAATAAAATTTTTTACAGGTTTATCAGGAAGTCGCTGAAATATGACGCTATGTCGTCACCCATCGTCGAACTGCTTGCCTCCTTCGGGGTTGCCGGGGTTTTTTACTATGGGATCAATCGGGTTCTTTCCGGAGCCATCAGTCAGGGAGAGTTGTTCTCATTCGTCGCTGCCGTGTTGATGCTTTATGGGCCTGCAAAGCGCCTGATCCGGGTCAATAATGTTTTGCAGAGATCTTTCGGGTCCGCGGAGCGGGTTTTTGAAATCATGGATGAAGTTCCCGAAATCAGGGACTCTCCCCAGACCCTGGAAGTTGCCAGGGTGAGGGGCGAGGTTGTGTTCGATCACGTCGGGTTTTCCTATGAAAGCCAGCCGGTTCTGGTCGATTTCAATTTGACTGCGCGGCCGGGTGAGGTCATCGCCCTCGTCGGTTCAAGCGGCGCCGGAAAGACGACGGTTGCCAGTCTACTCAGTCGTTTTTATGACCCGTTGACAGGCAGTATAAGCATTGACGGCCATGATCTCAGGGAGATGTCTTTGCAATCGTTGGCGAGAAACATCGCCCTGGTCGATCAGGAGACGTTCCTGTTCAACGACACGCTATGCAACAATATCCGCTACGGCAGGCCTGATGCGACGCTCGATGAGGTGAAGTCTGCCGCCGCCCAGGCCTATGCTCTGGATTTTATAGAACACCAGCCCGAGGGATTCGATACCGTGATCGGCGATCGTGGCCTGCGTGTTTCAGGCGGACAACGCCAGCGAATCTGCATCGCCCGGGCGATTCTGCACGATGCGCCAATCCTGATCCTCGACGAGGCAACCAGCGCCCTCGATACCGAGAGCGAGGCAATGGTACAGAAGGCGTTGGCCAACCTGATGAAAAACCGCACCACGCTGGTGATCGCCCACCGCCTGTCGACGATCATGAATGCCGACCGCATCGTCGTCATGGACCAAGGGAGGATCATCGAAGAGGGGAGCCACCAGGAGCTCCTTGCGAAGAGCGGCATGTACCGCAAACTGTATGACATGCAGTTCAGGGACGAATGATGCCGTCGATTGCCGACAGGCTGCTGTTGCAAACTGCCCCCCGACTGGCTGCATGGATAATCGGCCTGCTGCACCGCATCCTGAAACCCGAGATCCTGGGAGAAGACGCGCTCGTCAC
>JBFIMV010000396.1:0-2512 GCA_041611575.1 Desulfuromonadales bacterium
CAGCGCGGAATCGAGCCGTCGCCCGGTGGCCAGCACGAAATGGGCGCGGGTGCGCTGCCGGCGGAGCACGGTGACCAGCTTTTGCAGCGCCCGGTCGTCGCCGATCAGGTTCTGGTCGAGGTCGCTGACGACCGCCCGCGTCCGGTAGAGGCCGGGGCGCTCCTCGACCGGCTGCCGCTCCAGGCGTTCGGCGCGGCGCGCGATCGGCTCCATCAGCGCCAGGTAGCGCCGGGCGTGGGCGTCCCAGGAGTAATGTTCACGCACCCCCTTCAGCCCGCTGTCGCGACTTTCCTCCCAGAACCGGCGATCGGTCAGCAGCTTCAGCAGCGCATCGCCGATCGAGGCCGGATCGAGGGGGTCGATCAACAGGCCGTTCTTGCAGTTGCCGATGATGTCCCGCGGCCCGCCATCCTCGGTGGCGACGATCGGCAGCCCCGAGGCGGCCGCCTCGATCAGGGTCAGGCCGAAAGGCTCGGTCAGCGCCGGGTTGACGAAGACCCCGCCGGTCGCCGCGGCGATGCGGTAGATCAGCGGCACCTGGTGGCGCTCGTGGTGCTTCGGCATCGCCACCCTGCCGTACAGGTCATGCCGGTCGATGGCCACCAGCAGCTCGTGAAAGACCTCCTGCGCGCCCTCTTCCAGGTCGTCGATGTCGTCGCGGTTGCCGGCGACGATCAGCAGGTTGGCAAGCTCCTGCAGTTCTTGCGACCGGCCGTAGGCCTCGATCAGGGCGCTGATGTTCTTGCGCTTGTCCGGCCGCGACAGGGCCAGGATCAACGGCTTGTGCGGCGCCCTGAGGTGGTGGACCAACTCCGCGAACAGCGGCGTCTCCTGCTCTCCCCCCTCGGGCGGCAGGAACTGGTTGAGGTCGGTCCCGGGGGGGATGACCCGCATCTGGTCCGGCTGGTAGTGGTCGTAAAGCTCGTACTGCTCGCTGATCTCCTGCTGGGTGCTGGTGATGACCCGCTCCGCGGTCGCCAGGGTCATCTCCTCCGCCTCGATCCGACGGCTCATGTTGAAGCGCCGCTCGATCACCCCGGCGTTCAGGCCGCTGGCCAGGAAACGGTTGCGCTTGACCCGGCCGAGGGAGTGGCCGGTGTGGATCAGCGGCAACCCGAGCTGGTTCGCCAGCCGCGAGCCGACATAGCCGGCGTCGGCGTAGTGGCTGTGGAGGATGTCCGGCAGCCGCTGCCCGGCCGACAGGAAGTCGGCCAGGTTGTCGGCGAAGCTGTCGAGGTGGTCCCAGAGTTCCTCCTTGGGGATGTACTCCTCCGGGCCGGCGCTGATCCGCACGATCCGCAGCTTCTCCCCCAGCGGCTCGAGCTCCCGGGCGTAGTCGGCCGAAACCTTGTCATCCACCACCCGGCGGGTGACCAGGTCGACCTGCCCGACCTCCGGCCGGCGGGCCAGCGCCTGCGCCAGCTCCACGACGTACAGGGTCTGCCCGCCGGTGTCGGCGTCGCGCCCGAGCTCCAGGTCGTGTCCGCGGATCAGGCCGTGGATGCTCAGCAAGGCAATGTAGAGCGGTGCTTTTTCTGCAGACATGTGTCCCCTTCCCGGCAGCGGACAGGCGGCTGCGGGACTCAGTCGTCCCGCCACCTGACGCAGCAACACAATGAAATCAAGAATATGACTACCCTACCAAGCCTGCAGCGGATGCGCAAGACCGGTTCCCGCCAGGGAACCATGAGGAAACAGCTGGACGACGATGAAAAATCTCTTGAAAACCTCTTGTGATAACGTGGGATGGGTGCAACAATTCAACCGGGAAATGGGGACACTTCCCATTTTCCGGCGACAGATAATGGGAAGTGTCCCTGTTTTGTATTAGAATTATGGAGTTGGACTTGCCACACGACATGATCAACGCGACTGGCGACCGGAAACAACCGGACGTCCCGGGGGAAGATGATGGCCGACACGCATGAAACCATAAGGGGAAAATCGCCGGCCGGCCCTGCCGATCACAACTGGAGAGGATCGTCGCACCGGTTTCCGGTGGTGGCGAAAGACGACTTCACCACCCTCTCCCACTACTACCGCGGCGAAATGGCCCGCATGATGAGCTGGCGCGACCGGCTCGACCGCACGACCAACTGGGCGATCGGCGCCGTGGCCGCCATGCTCTCCATCACCCTGTCCACCTCCAGCGCGCACCACGTCGTCCTCATCTTCTCCATGATCATGGTCTTCCTGCTGCTGCAGATCGAGTCGCGGCGCTATCGCTTCTTCCACCTCTTCCGCACCCGCGTCCGCCTGCTGGAACGCAACTACTACAGCCACTTCTTCGACCCCGAACATGCACCCGAGACCGTCGAATGGTCCGCCGAGCTGGCCGAAACGCTGCGCAACCCGAGGTTCACCATCGGTCGCCGCCAGGCCATGGCGCGCCGCCTGGCAAGGAACTACTGCTGGATTTTCCTGATTCTGCTGGGGGCCTGGCTGCTGAAGGTCACCACCGCGGTCCTGCAACCCCGCACAGGCGAGGCGGAGTTCATCCATTCGTTCGACG
>JBFIMV010000397.1:0-2499 GCA_041611575.1 Desulfuromonadales bacterium
AGGGCATCAAGGACAAGATCACCCAGTAACGGTGAATAGTGCGCAACGCGAGGCTCGATGATCAAACATGGGACAGGCGGCGCCGGCAACGGCCCCGCCTGTTTTGTTTCGCAGTTGACGGCAAGAAAAAGGCTTTTGTCAGGAAGACGCAGGACGTGGGTAGAGCCGGTCGAAGGTCTCTTCCTGGGCCGGGGTGCCGATGAAGAGCAGGTCCATCTTGGTCGTGAGGGTCGTCTCCGGCGCCGGGGAAACAATGATGTGCCCCCGCTCATTGGGGATCATGGCGACGATCGAGCAGCCGGTTTGCGGCCGCAGGCGCGATTCCAGGATGGTCTTGCCGTCGAGCCCCGGCGGCAGGGGGCGGAGGAAGATGCCGATCCCCTCGGTGAGGAAGATGGTCTCCTTGCGTTCGATGGCGTTGCTCAGGATGCTGGCGCCGACCGAGGCGTTGGAGACGACGAAGTCGGCCCCGGCTGAGTAGAGTTGCTCGACGTTCTCCTCATGGTTGGCGCGGGCGACGATGCGGATGTTCGGGTTGAGATGGCGGCTGTTGAGGGTGAGGAAGACGTTGGTGCTGTCATCGTTGGTGGTGATGATCACGCCGCGGGCTTCGTTGACGCGCAGCTGGCGGAGGATCTGCGGCGTGGTCGCGTCGCCGATGACCGGAATATGGTCTTCGCAGTTCGGGTTGATCTCGCGGTCTACCAGTATGAAAGGGACAGGCCTTTTGTCGAGGAAGTGCGCTGCGGCGCAGCCGATCCGGCCGTGGCCGAGGATAAAGACCAGGTCCTCTGCGGGCTGCTCCCCGGTCAGCTCTTCCATGGCGTCAAGTTGCTGCCGGGTGCCGGCCAGCAGCATCAAGTCCTTGTCGTCGAGGATCGTTTCGGCCTGCGGCAGGCTGAAACGGCCACGGTTCCAGATGCCGATCACGGCGAGGCCGGTGCGCTGGCGGATCTGTGCCTGGGCCAGGGTCTGGCCGACGAAGGGGGT
This sequence comes from Desulfuromonadales bacterium, assembly GCA_041611575.1. GTDB lineage: Bacteria > Desulfobacterota > Desulfuromonadia > Desulfuromonadales > BM103 > JBFIMV01. The sequence continues at coordinate 991 of JBFIMV010000397.1, forward strand.
GCCGTGCACTGCAATCTCGGCGATCAAAAGCGCGCCGAAGGTGTCGAGCACGTGGGCCTGGACGCCACAGGTGGTGCTGCGTGTCGCCAGGTAGTTGCCGAGAATTTTTTTCAGCGGGATTGTCTGGCTGGCCCCGGCCAGGCGCATCAGCCCGACGTGTTCCGGGTCGTCGACGATGGCTGTGACCGGTGTGTTGCAGCGCGCCCGTACCGCCAGGCAGATGTTGGTGTTTTCCGGGTCGCTCAGGTTGGCGATCACCTGGCGGGCCGCCGCAATGCGCAGGCCGTCAAGGATCTTCGGTTCGGTCGGTGAGCCGTAAACCACCTTGAAGCCGGTTTCTTCAGCGAGCAGCTGCGCCTGCTGCAGGTCGCCGGTGACCGCCACGAAGGGGATGTGTCGCGCTTTCAGTCGGCGCATGAAGCTCTGGGTCACCGGGTCGACGCCAAAAACAACAACGTGCCCGGAGGTGTCTTCCGGCAGATCACGGCGATGGGCGTGGCGCAGACGGTCCTCGATCCAGGGGGCGATGAAGAGGGAAACCATGCCGAAGGGGAGAATGATCAGCAGGAAGATCACGCCGGAAACGGTGACTAGGGTGGCGAAAATATAACCGAGATCGGTGTGGAAGGTGATGTCGCCGAAACCGAGGGTGGTCATGACGGTGATCGTCCAGTAAATACCGGCGATCATGGTGAATTCGCGGCCTTCGAGATGCAGCATCAGGACGCGGAAAATGGTTGCATAAATCAGAATCAGGCCGATCAGGAACGCGCAATACGTCAGCAGCAGCTTGAGGTTCTGGCGTGCTCTGCCGCGCAGAAAATAGGCGAGTTCGGAGGCGATCGATTTCATAGGACAGGACGGACGGGGCGGCTTGGTGGCCCGCGGCACCCTTGATGCCCAGTAAGGTCGGGCAGTTGCTTGTTGCGACGTTCTTGACTATGCCACTGCCGGGCCGAAGCGTCAACCGACTTGCAGTCGCGGGTACGCAGAGCCGTGCGCTCCTTGCCATGGTCGTAGCCAGCGGGCATAATAAATCAACTCATTGTCAAAAACACAACTCTGAAATTCCGGAAAGGTGTTCCTGACCCATGTCCGAAGCACAAAGAATGGAGCGATCCCCCTGGATTTGCCATGTCTGTGATTTCAAGTCAGCAGAGACAGAAGGGAAGGTGTGCTCTCTCTGCTACAGGGTGACCTGTGCCCTGCACCTGCGGCCGGCATCGGTTTACAACGAGACGAATGGCCTCTACGAAACGGCCGAGGTCTGTATCTCCTGCGGCAGCTCCCGACGAACTGGACTCTCCTGACATGAGTTTCGCCGATGAAAAAATCCTGCTGTTCGACGGCGCCTGCGGTACCAACCTGCAGGAGATGGTCATTCCGGGAGAGGCCTGGCAGGGATGCGAGGGTTGCAACGAACTGCTGAATCTCACGGCTCCGGAGGTCATCATCGCCCTGCACGAGTCGTTTCTCGACGCCGGGGCGAAGGTGATCGAGACCAACACC
>JBFIMV010000398.1:0-2469 GCA_041611575.1 Desulfuromonadales bacterium
CAAGGGCGACACCGCCGCCGGCAACAACAAGCCGGCGACCACGGAGAGCGGCTACACCCTGCAGGTGCCGTCCTTCGTCGACCAGGGCGTCCTGATCCAGATCGACACCCGCACCGGCGAGTACGTCACCCGCGTCAAGGAGTAAGGCAGGGTGTCGCCGGGGCCTGGCTTTTTCACCCCTCGCCCTTCAGTTATCAAATGAACGAAGCGAACTGGGCCCTGGCCCGCAAACAGCAGCGACTGGCAGAAAGGGCCCGGATTCTTCAACGAATCCGGGCTTTTTTCATCGACCGGGGGTTTCTCGAGGTGGAGACGCCTCATCGCATCCCGGTCAACGCGCCGGAACCGCACATCGACACCGTCGCCAGCGGCGACTGGGCGCTGCACACCTCGCCCGAACTGGCCATGAAGCGCCTGCTCGCGGCCGGCTACCCGAAGCTGTTCCAGCTCTGCCGGGTCTGGCGGGACGGTGAACGCGGCCGGCTCCACCTCCCCGAGTTCACCCTGCTCGAATGGTACCGCGCCGGTGCCGACTATCATGCGCTGATGGATGACTGCCGCAGGCTGCTGGACGCCCTGTTGCCGGACGGCAGCCTCAGATACCAGGGGCGCATGATTGACCTGGCCTCTCCCTGGGAGCTGCTGACGGTCCGCGAGGCCTTCGCTCGTTACGCGACTGTCGATGTCGACAACGCCCTGGAGAACGACCGGTTCGATGACATCCTGACCGCCGAAATAGAGCCGCACCTCGGCCGCACCCGTCCGACCTTCCTGGTCGAGTACCCGGCGCAACTCGCCGCCCTGGCGCGCCGCAAGCCGGGCGATCCAACAGTTGCCGAGCGTTTCGAACTCTACATTGACGGCCTGGAGCTGGCCAACGCCTTCTCCGAACTGACCGACCCGCACGAACAGCGCCTGCGCTTCGAAGCCGACGAAGCAGCGCGGCGTACGGCCGGCAAGCTGCCCCGGCCACTGCCGGAGCCCTTTCTCGCCGAGCTCGGCGGCATCGACCATGCGGCCGGCATCGCCCTCGGCGTCGACCGTCTCGTCATGCTCCTGACGGATGCCGAAAGTATCGACCAGGTGGTCGCCTTCACCCCGGCCGAGCTTTGAGCACACAACGAAACCAACGGCCCGAAACGGCGACAAGTCTCTTGTCATGCCCTCGCCAACGGGCTATAAAGAAGTCCTGCAGCACAGACCGGCCCTCACGTCACGGTGATCATGCACGGACTTTCCGAAACCGCCCTGTTCAATGCCTGTCGGATTCTCTTCGGCCAGGAGGCCCGCACTTGCCGGGAATTCCTGGAGACGCTGCAGCCTAACGGTGTCCGCGCGGCCTTCCGCAACCAGGCCATGGTACATCATCCCGACCGCTACGCCTCATCACCAGCGCAGATTCGCAACGAGCAGACGGCCCGTTTCCGGGAACTCCGCCAGGCTTACGACCTGATCCTCGTCTTCCTCGAAAAACGCCCACGCATGAGGCCGTCTCCATCAAGGCAATACGACAGGCCCCAGGCCCCGGCGCACGACACCTGGCGCCCCGTCCGCAAAAAGGCCCCGGTCCAGCCCGGCGCACGCCAGCCGACCGTCCCATCGATATTCCTCGAATTCGGCATGTTCGCCTATTACCGGGGGAGAATCACCTATCCCCAGCTGATAGAGGCGCTCGTCTGGCAGCGGCGGCAAAGACCGACACTCGGCGCCATCGCCTGCGAGTGGGGGTGGCTCTCCGAGACGAGAATCAGAAGGATCATCGACCATCGTGGCCAGGCGGTCAGGTTCGGACGCAAGGCGGTCGAGCTTGGGTATCTCAACGCGCGCCAGGTCGAGGCGCTGCTGCAGCACCAGCGCTCTTTGCAGCTGCGCATCGGTCGTTATTTCGTCGAACAGGGATTGATGACCGAAGAAGAGACGGAGAATCTCGCCCGTGAGCTCAGGAAGCACAACGAGTGGGCACGTCGGTGGACGCCGGAGCGGGTCGACCGGCGGGACTGACGACCGCCCTTTCGGACGCGTTGGGGATTTCGACCACGCCGCTTGAAGTGCGGACCCGCACGGTATCTCCCAGCGACAGCAGGTTGTCAGACAACAGCGACACCTTCCCCTCGCCTCCCGGCGGATCAATGACGTACTGCGGAATCCCCAGACCTGAAATCCTGCCACGCATGGCAGCGACGATCTCCAGGCCGCGCTCGACCGGCACCCGGAAATGACCGGTGCCCCGCGCCTGGTCGAGCTGGTGCAGGTAGTAGGGGCGCACCCTCAGCTGCAGCAGGCCGCGACACAGGGCGCGCATGACCTCGGGGTCGTCGTTGACGCCGCGCAGCAGCACGGTCTGGTTCCCCAGCGGGATGCCGGCGTCCGCCAGCCGGGCGCAGGCGGCGGCACTTGCTTCGGTCAGCTCGCGGGGGTGATTGAAGTGGGTGTTGAGGTAAAGGGGCCGATAGCGCGACAGCAGGGCGC
>JBFIMV010000399.1:0-2454 GCA_041611575.1 Desulfuromonadales bacterium
CCCCTCCAGGAACTGCCGTGCCAGGGTCACCGCACCGCCGTGCATCCGCCACTTCCAGTGCCGGCCGCTCAAGGTCAGCAACGTGACGTCATGTCGGCTGCAGCGGGCGTATTCTTCGGCCCAGGCAGCGTGGGAGCCGGTATGGAAGGGTTCGATCAGACAGATCTTCATCTCGTGTTCAATTCAAGTCTTGACTCGCGCTTTCCGCGGTCGGCAGACGGAGCAGGTAGAGGGTGACGCCGAGGGCAACGACCAGCAGCAGTTGCTGCACCCAGGGGGTTTCGTTCAGCAGGAGGGCCGAGATGATGATGCTGGTCCAGAGCAGGGCGATCGCCTTGACCTTGGTGCTGCGCTGCATACCGCGCCCGTCCAGGTAGGGGCGGACCAGCGGCCCGAAATGGGCGTGGTCCAATAGCCAGGCGTAGCAGCGTTCGGAGCTGCGGGTGAAGCAGGCCAGGGCCAACAGCAGGAAAGGAACGGTCGGCAGCACCGGCAGGAAGATGCCGACCACCCCGAGCGCGACGGCCATGCAGCCGGCGGCGAGCAGGAACCACCGCAGGGCCGGATTAAGTCGCTTGCGAGGTTGCTCACCGGCAGAATTCACAGGTGTTTTCGAAGATGTCCCTGACACTGGCTGAATTCCATCTGCTCCCTTGGTGCGGACTATGGCATCTTTCTCGTCTGCCCGTTGCGGTCGCGGCGCCGCCGGCGCAGCATGCCCCGGATGCCGAAGAACAGACCGCAGCCGGTCAGGGCCCAGACGGTGATGAAAAGGATGATTTCCGTTGTTGTCAGCATGCCGGTTCCCATGATGTCGCTTCAGGTCCTGCGGAGTCCGAACTCGCCATCAGTCGTTCGAGCGTTTCTCGATCGTGTAAAGAGTATGCACCGGTTTGAGCGCGCCGGAGTCGATGGCCTCCTTCACGGCGCGGGCGACTTCACGCACCTGGTTGATGCTCGTAGCATCGAGGCCGAGGTTCGGCATCCGCGTATTCGGCTCTACGTAGGCAGGGTTGCCGAGGAAATCTCCAAGGTAGTTGAGCGTGAGTTTCTCGAAGGCGAGCAAAAGGTCGCTGGCAAAGGCGTTGGGAGTTCCCTGCGGCAGCGGTTCCACCGTCTTGAGATCGCCAAAGGGGTGGCAGCCCAGGCAGGTCTGCATATCCGGCGCGGCCGCCACTTTCTCGCGCAGGTCGGCCGGGACGGGGGTCGGAACGAAGGTCAGCGGTTTCTCCCGATAGATGCGCGTGTGACAGGCGAAGCAGTCGTATTCCGGCCATAGCTCATCCCGGAAGCGCTCGTCGGGGGCGCTGGCCGTGGCGACGTTGGCCAGGTAACTGGCCACCGCGCTGATTTCGGCGGGTTGAAGCTTCGGCTCGGCGTTGGCAGAGGTGTAACGCGGCATCATCAGGTGACTCATGGCCGGCCGCATCCGCCACGGTGCCTTCAGGTAAGCGTCAAGCCAGCCCGATTCGTACTTGACCCGTTTCCAACGGAGGCTCGGCGCGTGCTCCGGGCCGAACCCCTCGATGCTGTGACACCCCCGGCAGCGGGCCGATTTCACCAGCCTGCGGCCTGCTTCGAGGCTGTTCTGGATGTCGTCAAGGCTGGCGCGGACCGTAACTGCGGCGCGAGGTTGTGCGGCCTGGCGCTGCTGCTCCGCGGGGTCGGCGTTGCGCGCCTTGCTCAGGGCGATGCACTGATCGACATCGGCACAGACGGTCACGGCGAAGACATCGGCGTCGCCGAGGAAGCCTTCGTCGACCAGGATGCTCTGCATTTCGTAGTCGACCATCACCCAGCGCCGCTCGGGGACATCACGAAACAGCTGCAGGCCGCCGTAGACGTCGATGCTGTTCTGGCAAAGCTCCCGGTTGTCGGCTCTCGGGTCGCTGTAGGCGAGGGAGGCGGCTTTCACCTCGTCACCGGCCATCACCTTTTTCTGCAGGAAAAGCACATGGTTGAAGTAGGGGACGCCGGGGCGCCCTTCCGAAACCAGTGCCGAGGCCGGTGCCGACAGGAGCGTCAGCGCCAGCAGCAGGGGGATAAATCGCAGCATGCTCACCTCGCAATCTTGATTGACAGATAGATTATTCACGCTAGCACACAGCCGTCTCCAAAAGGAAGGGGGGGACATCCCCTGACCCCTTTCAAGTGACGGCACAGCATGTTATTTTACCATCCGTTGACCCTCCGTGCGACCCGCCGTTCAGGGGTGTGCTTACTTGTGTTGTCAGGGGATCCATCCATGATTGAAGTGAACGACCTGGTGTTCGAATACCCGGGGATCCGGGCGCTGAACGGTGTCTCCTTCCGCATCGAGCACGGCAGCATCACGGCCCTGGTCGGGCCGAACGGCGCCGGCAAGACCACCCTGCTGCGCTGCATGGCCGCCCTCGAAGTGCCGATGCGCGGCCAGGTGCGCATCGAGGGTGAAGACATCCACGAAGACCCCCG
>JBFIMV010000400.1:0-2439 GCA_041611575.1 Desulfuromonadales bacterium
CCGGTGACGGCGTGGCCGTCCCCCTCGGCGCCCCCTCCTGGAAGGACGACGTCCCCGGCATGAAGCTGGTTCGCGCCATCTCCAAGATGTCTGACCCTGCTGGAACAACCTACCGCAACCTGCATTACATGCGCGGCATCTGCTCGACCTTCTACATGAAGGACGCCATCGCCGCCGCCGACAAGATGGGCGCCATTACCGGGCCGAACATCAAGAAGGCCATGGAGCAGATGGTCAACCATGTTCCCGCCGGCCTCGAAGGGGTCTGCAACCCCTCCACCTGGACCAATGAAGATCACCGCGGCACGACCGATGTCTCGGTTTACACCACCAAGTACAACGGTGGCGACTTCACCTTCAACAAGCAGTCGACCGTCAGCGTGCCGCGCCGCGCCGACTGGCTCGGCTGGTAATCGGATAAACCGGGGGCGGGGAGCCGCCCCGCCCCCGGGCAGCATCGCTGGTGTGTCAAGTCTGCGTGTCGGACCCCGACTTTTCCGACCCGCAGCCTGGATTCACCAGTTCAACCGCTTAAGGAGCAAGACGATGGGCGAACCCGCCGCGAAGCCAGACGCCAGCGAAATCATCCTGTCAGTCAACAACATCGAGGTGGTCTACGATGACGTCATCCTGGTGCTGCGCGGCATCAGCCTCGATGTGCCCAAGGGGGAGATCATCACCCTGCTCGGCCCCAACGGCGCCGGCAAATCGACCACGCTCAAGGCGATCTCCGGTCTGCTGAAGACCGAGGACGGCGAAGTCACCCGCGGCGCCATCAGCTTCAAGGGGGAGAGCATCGCCAACCGCTCTCCGGACGAGATCGTGCGCAAGGGGATTTTCCAGGTCATGGAGGGTCGGCGCATCATCGAGGACATGACCGTCATCGAAAACCTGCGGCTGGGGGCCTACACCCGCAAGGACAAGTTTATCCGCGACGACATCGAAAAGGTCTTCCACTATTTCCCACGTCTCAAGGAGCGCACCGGGCTGGCCGGTTACCTCTCCGGCGGCGAGCAGCAGATGCTGGCCATCGGCCGGGCGATCATGGCCCGCCCGGAGATGATCCTGCTCGACGAGCCGTCGATGGGCCTCTCGCCCCTGCTGGTCAAGGAGGTCTTCAACATCATCCGCAGCATCAACCAGGAGCAGGGGATCACCATGCTGCTGGTCGAGCAGAACGCCAACATGGCCCTGCACTGCGCTTCCTACGGCTACGTCATGGAGTCCGGCAAGGTCGTGCTCGACGGTACCGCCAAGGAGTTGCTGAGCAACGAGGATATGAAGGAGTTCTACCTGGCCGGCGGCGACAAGGAGCGCAAGTCGTTCAAGAATCTGAAGTCGTACAAACGCCGCAAACGCTGGATGTAGTGTCAACGGCGGCCGAGAAAGGCCCGTCTGCTGCGTTATGCTTGGATTTCGGGCTTCGACGTAGCTCTGCTACGCCTCAGACCTCAATCCTGCGCAAGCCTTGCATCCGGACCTTTCTCGGCCGCCTCATCGTCGCTGTCGTTTCCACTGTCTAACTTTCTCATGCCAGTGGCGGAGTTCCGAGGTGGCCTGAGGGAAGTTAAGTAACACGTTGGACGCAGGGCACCTCGGAGCTCTGCCACTACGCACTTGCCGCGAAAATTCGGCCAACGAAACGAGCTCAAAGATTGGAGCAACCATGAGCGAGTTCTACGACAACCTGGAAACCCGCGCCCCCGAACAGCGGGAGACCGAGCAGTTCGCCGCACTGGCCCGCCAGGTGGCCCACGCGCAGCGCCACGCGCCGGCCTACGCCGAACTCTATGCCGGCATCGATGTCGCCGCGATCGATAGCCTCGCGGCGCTGGCCAAATTACCGCTGCTGCGCAAGGACGCGCTGGTCGAGATGCAGAGCGCCACGCCGCCCTTCGGCGGCCTTGCCGCGCTTCGCCCGCCCGAACTCAACCGGGTCTTCTCCTCGCCGGGACCGATCTACGAACCCGGTGGGAGCCGTCCCGACTTCTGGCGTTTCGCCAGGGCGTTGCACGCCGCCGGTTTTCGTCCCGGCCAGCTGCTGCACAACTGCTTCGCCTACCACTTCACCCCGGCCGGCGCCATGGTCGAAGCGGGGGCGCACGCCCTCGGCTGCGCGGTCTTTGCCGCCGGTCCCGGCCAGCTCGACGGCCAGGTGCAGGCGATCGCTGCTCTTCGCCCGCACGGCTACGTCGGTACGCCGTCGTTCCTGAAGATGATCCTCGACCATGGTGACGAAGCCGGCCGCGATACCTCCTCGCTCCGTCACGCGCTGGTCTCCGGCGAATACCTGCCGCCGAGCCTGCGCGAGGCCTTCGCCGCACGCGGCATAGCGGTGCTGCAGTGCTACGCCACCGCCGATCTCGGCGTGATCGCTTACGAATCCCCGGCTCGTGAAGGACTGATCCTCGACGAAGGGGTGATCGTCGAGATCGTCCG
>JBFIMV010000401.1:0-2437 GCA_041611575.1 Desulfuromonadales bacterium
GCCGCCCAGGTCGCACCCCCCCAGTAAAGGGCCAGGTAGATGCAGAGCGCCAGGTAACACACCAGGGAGGCCGCCATCGGCAGCCCGCCGTAGGTCGTCATGACGATATTCACCCAGTAGAGGACGAATGCGAAGAAGACCAGCCCGGCGACAAAGCCGCTCTTGAAGGGTCGTGAGCGCATGACCAGGACCAGGGGAACGAGACCAAACCAGGCGAGAAATGGCAGGTCCGGGAGGGGAAAGGCGAGCGCCATCAGCAACCCCGCCAGGGCACTGGCCAGGGTCACCCGGTCGGGAAGAAACCGACGCATCTCAGGCGTCATCGTCCAGGGGTTGAGTGTTCCTCCACACGCGCACCATGCCGATGCGGCGCTGGTCTGAGTCTTCAACCATCATGACCAGGCCGTTGTCGGCGACCTTCTCGCCGGGCTGCGGAATGTTGCCGAGCAGGTGAAAGAGGTAACCGCCGACCGTATCGAACTTGTCCCGGGCGATAACGATATTGTAGTACTCCTCCAGCTCCTCGACATTCGCCCGGGCGTCGACCAGCAGCGTGCCATCATCCTGCGGCTGCACCCAGTCGACTTCCAGATCGTATTCGTCCTGGATGTCACCGACGATCTCTTCAAGCAGGTCCTCGATGGTGATGAGGCCGGAGGTCCCGCCATACTCATCGACCGCGATCGCCATGTGCACGCGACGCGTACGGAAATCCATGAGCAGCTCATCGATGCGCTTGGTTTCCGGGATGAAATAGGGAGTGCGCATGACATCCGTGAGCGACAGCGTCTCATCGCTTGCCCCCCAGTGGCGCAGCAGGTCCTTGGCATAAACGACCCCCACGATGCGGTCTGTCGACCCCTCGTAGAGCGGCACCCGGGAGTGACCCGAACGGATAATCAGCTCGAGGAATATGCCGAGGCGGGCGTCGGCCGGACAGCAGACCATATCGGTGCGGGGGATCATCACTTCACGGACGATGGTATCGCCGAACTCGAAGATCGACTGCAGCATGTCTCCTTCGGCCTCGTTGAGGATCCCCTCCTCCTCGGAACTGTTGATCGCCTCCTGCAACTCCTTTTCGGTCAGGGCGCGCGACGGCCCCTTCAGCAGTCGATTCAGGTTCGACAGCCAGGACTTGCGATGGGGGGTACTACCGTCTTCCACCAGGGGAACTCCCTTCATGTTGTCAGTAATGGAACGCCAGTTGTATGACAAGGGTCGCCAGGATTCCGATCAATCCGCCGACGAACACCTCTTTCAGATTGTGAATTTTCAGCAGTATCCGGCTTTGAGCCACCAGTCCGGCAAGCAACCAGGCCAACATTATCATGAGAATACCAACGTCGGCAAAGGCGACGGAGGTCGCGATTGAAAAGGCCACCCCGGCGTGACCGCTCGGCATGCCGCCGTGCAACGGGGTGCCGCTGCCGAGCCGGGCCTTGACCAGAACGACGAGCAGGACCACGATAACGACGGAGATGATCGCCAGGTTGCCCGACAAACGCAGCGACATGTCGCCGACGGCGTTCTCCGCGGAGAACAGGCAACGTGAAAAGGCCAGCCAACCGAGCACCAGGGCGCCGGCGCTGGCCATGAGCACGGCGCCTGCCGCGACATCCTTGGCGCGCTGCGCCAACAGGTGAAAGTCGGGTGAGACCAGATCGACGACAACTTCTATGGCCGTATTGACCAGCTCGGCGAACAGGACCAGGGTGATGGCCAGGGCGAGCAGCGCGAACTCCTGCATCGAGAGGCGCATCACCAGCGCCGCGATCATGACCAGGATCGCAGCCAGCAGGTGGAAGAACATGTGACGCTGGGTTTTTGCGGCCCACAGGATCCCTTCAATCGCGCAGTTCAGGCTGGCGCTGAATCCTCCGGGTCGGGTCGGCTCGTCCGTCATACCGTCAGAAATTCCTCCCGGATCAGCGCGAAGACCTCGCGCTCCCGCTCCTCCATGCGCCGCGCCTCAGCGGCCGTCCCGCGTTCGTGATCATAACCAAGCAGGTGCAGGATGCCGTGCAGCAGCAGAAAATAGAGTTCACTCTCGAACGAAATTCCTGCCTCCCGGGCATCGCGCGCCGCCGTTTCCGCCGATATCACCACATCCCCGAGCAGGTCGGGCTGAACGTCGCCCCCCTCGCCTTCACGCATGGCGAAGGAGATGACGTTGGTCGGCCGGTCCTTGCCGAGATAATCCCGGTTGATCTCCCGAATCCCGGCATCATCGACTATCAGAATCGACAGCTGCGCATCAGGACATGCCGAGGCGCTTAAGATCGTCCGAGCCACTTTTCGCAGGAGTACTTTCCCGATCTTTTGCATCGACTGCCGATTTTCGATCGCGATTTTCATCATTTTTCCTGACCACCTTGTCCGAGGTGCGTTCTTTACTGACCGGCTCAGGGTAATCGACCCGGTGGTGGAAGATACC
>JBFIMV010000402.1:0-2435 GCA_041611575.1 Desulfuromonadales bacterium
TGAGGTTTGCAGCCCGCAGACCCCGATACAACTGGTCGCCCGGCAAATGTGTGACCAGGGGGTCGGCTCGGTCCTGGTCATCGATGACTTTGACGCGCCGATCGGCATCATTACGGAAAAAGACATCATCGCCAAAGTCGTGGCGGCGGATCAGTCAGAGGGTCGGCCCATGTCCGCAGGCGAGGTGATGACCGCGCATCCCCATGCCATGAGCCCCGATCGTTACATGTACGAAGCGATGTCGTACATGCTCGCCCATCGCATCAAGCACCTGCCGGTAGTCGACCGCGAAGAGGCGGTGGGGATAGTCACCCTGCAGGACCTGATGCGCTTCCGCAGCCAGAAGTCGATGCTGCTGATCGGCAGCATCAAGGAAGCCGGAACGCTCGAGGAGCTGGTTGTGATCCGTGGCGAGCTGGTCAAGGTCGCCAAGGGTTTCCTCAGCGAGTCGCGTTCTCCATTCGAGACAATGGAGATTCTTTCCTACATTCACCATGCCTTCCTCATGCGGGCCTTCGATATCCTGCTCGAGGAAATGCGCCGGGAAGGGCTGTCACCACCGGACGTGCGTTATTGTTTCTTCGTCATGGGGAGCGGCGGGCGTCGCGAGATGCTGCTCGGCCCGGACCAGGACAACGGCATTATTTTCGAAGATTTTCCGGATGAACGGCTCGAGGAGGTCAATGCCTTCTTCGTCCCGTTCGCCGAGAGGTTGGTGGCGGCCTATGCCATGATCGGCTACCCTCTCTGCAACGGCGAGGTCATGGCGAACAACCCCCTGTGGCGTGGTCGGCTCGGTGAATGGCAGGCACGGGTCTCCGACTGGATTCGCGTCCCCGAACCGAAGAAGGTGATGTACGCTACCATCTTTTTCGATTTCATGCCGCTCAAGGGCGATGCCACGCTCTGCCAGGACTTGCGCGACGTTGTGCATGCCGAACTCCGCAGGACCCCGCGCTTCCTGTATCATCTGCTCGAGAACGACTTGAACCACAAGGCGCCGCTCAACCTGCTCGGCCGCTTCGTCGTCGAAAAAAGCGGTGCACACAAAGGGCAGCTTTCCCTGAAAAAGGCGGGCAGCGTCTTTATCGTCGACTGTATCCGCATGTTCCTGCTCGAACAGGGGCTGGACGCCACCACCTCGATCGAACGGCTCGACGCACTGGTCAAGCGCAACGTGCTGAGCCCGGAGACCGGTGAACATATCAAGGCGGCGCTCGAGGCGTTTACCTTCCTGAGATTGCGCAACGAGATCGCCCTGATCGATCAGGGCCTGCCACCTTCCGACTACATAGACCCCAACGCCCTGACCAAGACCGAGCAGGATCTGTTGCGCGAGTCTTTTCGCGCCGCGGCCAAACTGCAGGACTCCGCCCGCAGGCATTTCGGGCGGGGGATGCTCTAGCTCAGTTCCCGGATTGAACAAAATGAGCGGGCCCGGCAGTGTTTCTGCCGGGCCCGTTTTTTGTACCGGTCATCAGGTCGATGATCAGGGGGATTCTTTCTCCCAGGTTTTGGTCAGGAACTGGTCCCGTCCCGAATTGTAGCGGTAGAGTTTGTAGCGTACCGGGCTTTCCTTGTAGTAGTCCTGATGATAATCCTCGGCCGGGTAGAAGGTGCCGGCGGCAACGATCTCGGTGACGATAGGCCGGTCGAATCGGCCGGATTCCGCAAGGCGCTGTTTCGAGGCTTCCGCCAGCTTTTTCTGCTCGGCGTCAAGATAATAGATCCCCGACCGGTACTGGCTGCCGCGATCGACGAACTGGCCGCCGGCGTCTGTCGGGTCGATGTTCTTCCAGAGGACTTCGAGCAGCTGGTCGTAACTGATCTTCGACGGATCGTAGCTAATCTCGACGGCTTCGGTATGGCCGGTGATGCCGGCGGAAACTTCCTGATAGGTGGGGTTGTCCTTGTGGCCGCCGATGTAGCCGGAAACGACGGCATGCACCCCCTCCAGTTTTTCGAAAGGTGGCTCCATGCACCAGAAGCAGCCACCGGCGAAGATGGCTTTGGCCGTATAGGTTTGATGTGAATCCATGCGGGTCTCCTTGTTCTGATCTGCGGCGAGCGCCAGGCCGGTAAACACCAGCAGCACGAGTATCGAACTTCTCAGGGTCTTCATCGAAACGTCTCCTTGCAATCTGTGCCTCTCGATTTTACCACCTTAGCCGTTTCGGCCACAAACTCCGGAAAGCCGTCAAGAGCGCAGGGAAGTTGAAGCCGTGCCCGCTTGCGGATGTCTGGTCTTCTTCGGGGCTACTCGTTGTTACGAGCATAAAGGCAGGATGTGAACGGAGGAGAAAGATCAGGTAAAGATTCGATAAAATCTTGCGGGCGAGGCTTGCGTCCGTGGCCTCAAAGGGGAAGGTCGAACCAGATCCGGGTCTCGCCCGGAGTGCTTTCGGCACCGACCCGGCCGCCATGGGCTTCGATCA
>JBFIMV010000403.1:0-2435 GCA_041611575.1 Desulfuromonadales bacterium
CTTTGAGGTATCAGTCCTTTTGATGAAGTAGTATTAACTCCCCAGGATGTAATGCTCCAACTGGGTGATCATATAATTCTTGTCAGCAACCTGCGCCTTGACCAGGTCCCCTATGGAAACCATCCCGACCAGTTTCTTGTCCTGAATGACAGGCAGATGGCGACAACGTTTGTCAGACATCACGGCCAGCCCCTCGTCGACGCTCATGCTGGGAGTGACGTAGAGGACTTTGGTGGACATGATCTTTTCCACTGCCGTATTCAGAGACGAACGTTTTTCCAGGATCACCTTGCGTGCATAATCCCGCTCTGAGAGGATGCCGACGACCTGTTCGCCTTTCATGACGAGCAGTGCACCGACATTCTCGGCCGCCATCAATTCCAAGGCGCTGTAAACCGTCGCCTCTGGACTGATGCTGACGACTTTGTCGCCTTTCTTGTTCAATACATCTCGGATTGACTTGGACATGCTGACCCTCCCTTCCTGGATTGATGGTACATGACAGTGAGTAAATTCTATCTGAGGTGGAAGGCTTGTCAAACCCTCGCAAAGTGGACGATGGAATGAGCTTCTGGGTAAGCCATAGTTTTGCGTTATACTTGCGGATATCATGGAGGTGCTTATGCGTGTTCATCTCAAGTACGGCGAGAAGGGTTTGGCGGTCGAATTTAACGAGACAGCCAACTTTGTCGGGGTTCTCTATCCGCTGGAGACCGAAGCCCTGTCAAATCCGGCGGACGCTGTTCACCAGGCACTGGCACGACCGGTTGCCAGTGAGCCACTGCAAATCCTGGCCAAGGGCAGGAAGGATGCGGTCATCGTCATCAGTGATGTGACCCGGCCGGTGCCGAATCCCCTGCTGCTGCCGGTCATCATTGAGCATCTGACGGCGGCGGGCATCCCTGCCGACAAGATCACGATTCTGATCGCCACCGGCATCCACCGCCCCAACGAGGGAGAGGAGCTGGAGCGACTGGTTGGCAAGGAGATCGCTTCTTCCTTCCGCGTCATCAACCATTTTTCAAAAAACCAGGAAGACATGGCACTGGTCGGTGAGATCGGTGACGGGGTTCCGGCCCTGGTGAACAAGCATTACCTGGCGGCCGATCTGAAAATCCTGACCGGCTTTATCGAACCACACATGTGGGCGGGTTTCTCCGGTGGGCGCAAGTCGATTTTGCCGGGAATCTCCTCGGTAAAAACGCTTGAATTCATGCATGGTCCCGAGATGGTGGCCCACCCGCAGACCCGTTACGGGGTCCTTGAGGGCAATCCATTCCACGAAGCCGGTCTGGCTATCATGGAACAGGCCGGGGCGGATTTTATCGTCAACGTCACGCTTGACACGGGGAAGCAGGTCACCGGTGTGTTTGCCGGTCATCCTGTCAAGGCCCACCTTGCCGGGGTGGAGTTTCTGTCCCGGCATTGTGTCCGCACCCTTGATGAACCACTTGATTTCGTTGTGACCACCAATGCCGGTGCGCCTCTCGACTGCAATCTCTACCAGACCGCAAAGGGGATTTCAGGCGTCGCCGGAGCGACCCGCGAAGGGGGTGTGATCCTGATCGCCACCGAGTGCCTGGAAGGATTCGGCAGCGAGGAATACCGGGAGGTTTTCGAACACGTCACCACGCCGCAGGAGTTCATTGAAAAACTGCTGAGGAAAGAGTTCTTCATCCCCGATCAATGGTGTGCCCAGGAGACCTACCAGGTGATGCTGAAGAATGAAATCTGGGTCTACACGCAGGGGATAGACGCCGAGACGCTGTCGAAGTATCATTTCCGGCCGGTGTCGAACCTCAGCCAGGCCATTGCGCAACTCCTCGAGAGGTTCGGACCGGATGCCCGCTGGGCGATTGTGCCGGATGGCCCTTTGCTGATTCTCAAGGTCGATTAAAAGCTGATGAATTGCTGGTGACAGGTGTTGATCAGGCTTGCCGAAGGGGTGAGAAGGCGCAATGTCAAAAAAATTTAAAATCGGTCTGGCTCTTGGCGGCGGAGCAGCGCGGGCCTTTTCACACATCGGGATTCTCGATGGACTAACCAGGCACGGCGTTCCCGTTGATATCGTCACCGGGACGAGTATGGGGGCGATTATCGGCGCCATGTACGCCACGCATCCAGACGTCGCCTCGATCAAGGCGCACTTTGCTGCCTATTTCGACAGTGAGGAATTCAAAGAGTCGGGGTTCGACTTCTTCAAGGAACTCGATACCCATGACGAGGGGATCCTGGCGGAGATGGGGCGATTGGCACGACGCGGTGTATTCAACGCCCTGATGGTCACCAAGACCTCCCTGGTCAGCAGCAAAGCCGCCGCAGGCAATTATGCCTATCTGCTTGATGATATCAGTGTCGAACAAACCCGCATCCCCTTCGCGGCGGTTGCCCTCGATCTGCAGAGCGGTGAACCGGTCGTTCTCAGGCAGGGGCGC
>JBFIMV010000404.1:0-2429 GCA_041611575.1 Desulfuromonadales bacterium
CACGGTCACCTCCTTGTCGACAAACGGATGGCGTCTGGCCTTGCCGACCGAGCGGTTGACAAAGAGCGGCTTCGACAGCACGCCATAGAAACCGGTCAGCAGCAGCAGGACGGCCACGGCCTTTGACTCGAACAGGCCGCCAAGGCCGAAAGAGCCGATGATGATGCAGGCGGCGCCCCAGACATAACGGATTTTCAGCGCGTGGTCGGCCGCGTAATGGGCCGTATAGAACTGCCGCCAGAGATCGAGGGTCAGACGGTATGTCAAGGTGATCTCGGTCATGGTCGATATCGTCGTGCAGCGGGGATGAAATGTCAAACGCGAAAAACGCGACTGAATTGACACGGCCCTGGTCATAATGTACTAAGGAGGCAGAGATCTAACGAAGAGGCGTTGTCCGGCGTCATCGACTTCAAATCACCGGATGAGATTCATTGCCATACAATTGCATAAAGGAGAGCAAGGATGTCGGATCAAAACAAAAAAATTGGCGAAAAAATCAGGAACCTCCGCATCAAGAAAAAGATGTCCATCGAGGATGTTGCCGAAAAGTCCGGAATCTCCGAGTCCATCCTTTCGGGAATAGAAGACCAGTCGATCTCGCCGCCCCTGGGGAACATCATCAGCCTCGCGGAGGTTTTTCGCGTAACGGTCGGTGAATTATTTGATGACAGCGCCGATTCGCCATTCTGCATCGTCCGAAGCGATGATCGGAAAACCGTATCGCGCTTCAGCTCGGCCAATGGCAAATCCGGCGGCTACAGCTACGAATCCCTGGGGCATCAGAAACAGAACAGGCAGATGGAACCCTTCCTCGTGACCCTGACGCCGACCGACCCCGCCAGGGTGGAACCCAATCAGCACGTCGGTGAAGAGATCATTTTTGTGCTCGAAGGGCAGGTCAAGGTCAGCCTGGCGGAGCACACCGACATCCTCAACCCGGGCGACTCCATCTATTACGACTCAACCCTGCCGCACATCGTTTCCTGTCACGGCAACAAGCCCGCGACCATCCTTGCCGTGATCTATGCCAGAAAAGAAATGATGATATTGTAGTCTTCCATCCGACCGGAAGCTGCTGCGCTGACAAAGCCAAACGGGAGGCCCTCACCAAGGAGGGCCTCCCGCGCATTTGCAGCTGTCGATGTCGTTCACTTCACTTCGATCGGATAGCCCTTCTCTTTCCATTCGTTCCAACCGCCCTTGAGAGCATATACCTTGTCATGTCCTCTCCGGATTAACGTCAGCGCCACACTGGCACTGGTGCCTTCATTCACTCAGGCGCAGTAGAGGACAACCACCTTCCCCTTGGCGTTGTCCGCAACCCATTGTGCCGCGATGCCCGGCTCGAGCCGGACCGCCCCGACAATTTTTTCACCACTCCTGTCCCAGTCCCAGGCACCACGGACGTCGAGAACGACAAGTTCGGCGGCGCCGAGCTGTGACTTCAGGTCTGCAGTCGACATGCGCGGGACCTCTGCGGCGCCCAACTCCGCCGGCAGGGCAAACATCATCACAACCATTGCAGCCAGCCAGATTCTTTGCATGAACCCATTCTCCTTTCACGTTGAACTTTGTCGACCATGGTCGATAAACAACGTACTGCACGACTCCGACAAAGGTACGGCAGATCGCACGTGTAGATTTTACCCTATAATTGACAAAAAAAGTCATATATTTTGACTTCGGTCATGTCCCGCCTGCTTTTTCTGCTGTATCGTGCAGTCAACGAACACGAAAAAAGGAGTTTTGACATGAATCTTGCGCAAGGAATCGGCGAACAGGCCATCAACAAGACCATCGAGCAGCACCCCGTCATCGGTGAAATTCTGCAGAAGCACGACATCGGCTGCGTCACCTGCGGCGTCGGCATCTGCCTGGTCAAGGACGTGGTGGCGATCCATGCGCTCGGTGACGAGATCGAAGCGAAGATCGAACAGGAAATCAACGACTACCTCAAAACCATAAACGACAAAGGAGAAGCAGCATGAAACCATTAGCCTGCGGTTGCCCTGGCGCCAGCGTCCAGACCATCGAGAAGAAAGAGCACAACGAAGCCGTCTCCACCGGCAAGCAGCCCTCGGAACTCCGCCAGTGGCCGACCCAACTCCACCTGGTACCGCCGAGCGCACCCTACCTGCAGAACGCGCACCTGTTGATCGCCGCCGACTGCGTACCCTTCGCCTATGCCGACTTCCACAGGGACTTCATCAAGGGGCGGATACTGGTCAACGCCTGCCCGAAGCTCGACGACACCAGCCCCTACGTGGACAAGCTGGCCGCCATGATCAGCCAGAACGACATCCAGTCGGTGACCGTGCCCATCATGGAAGTTCCCTGCTGCCGCGGACTGGCGATGATGGCCCAGCAGGCGGTACAAAAATCCGGCAAGGACGTTCCGCTTGAGATCGTAGTCATCGGCATCGACG
>JBFIMV010000405.1:0-2406 GCA_041611575.1 Desulfuromonadales bacterium
GGCGAACTGGGCGGTCAGCGGAAAGTTGAAGCCCTTCGGGTCTTTCCAGGGGCCGTAGATCAGGTAGTCGACCCAGAGGATGGCGATGTAGTTCATCAACAGGGTGACGATCACCTCGTTGACGCGCAGGCGGGCGCGCAGAAAGCCGGCGACGCCGCCCCAGCAGCCGCCGAACAGGGCAGCGGCCAGGAACATGCAGCTGATCATCAGGGCGTGGTTTTCAATGCCCGAGAAGAGCGCGACGTATGAAGCGCCGCAGGCCCCCATGTAGAGCTGTCCTTCAGCGCCGATGTTCCAGATCTGCATGCGGAAGGCGAGGGAGACCGCCAGGCCCGTGAAGATCAGCGGCGTGGTCTTGACCAGCGTCTCGGAGAGGCCGTACACCGAGCCGAGTGCTTCGACGATGATGTCACGATAGGCCGCCAGCGGGTTGACCCCCGCGGCCAGCAGCAGCAACCCGGCCACGGACAGGGCGATCAGCACCGACAGAAAAGGAGCGGTCAGCATGAAGGTCCTCGATGTGGCGTTGCGCTTTTCGACGAACAGTTTCATGCGCGCACCTCGCCCGCCATCATCAGGCCGATTTCTTCCCGGGTCGTGGCCGCTGGATCGACGATCCCCACCAGCCGCCCGCGGAACATCACGGCGATACGGTCGGAAAGCTTGATGAGTTCGTCAAGGTCTTCGGAGATGAGCAGGGTGCTCATGCCATTGCTGCAGCCATCGACCATCACCTTGTGGACGTATTCGGCGGAGCCGATATCCAGGCCGCGCGTCGGGTAGAGGGCGACGAGGACCGTCGGCTGCTCGGAGAGCTCGCGGGCGATGATCACCTTCTGGATGTTGCCGCCCGACAACAGGCGGATCGGTGTGCCCGCAGGGCCGGCCTTGATGGCGAAGCGCTCGATCTTTTCCCGGGCGTTGGCTGCAATTGCGCTTCGGTCCTGGAACATCCAGCGACGAAAGGCCTGCGCCTTGAAACTCTTCATGATCAGGTTGTCTTCAATCGTCATGTCCGGGGCGATGCCGATGCTCTTGCGGTCTTCCGGAATGTGGGCGATGCCGGCGATGTAGGAGCTGCGCGCGGAACTGTTGGTGATGTCGACGCCGCAGGCGGTGATGCTGCCGGCGTGGGCGTCCTTGAGGCCGGTCAGAACCTCGGCCAGGGCCTTCTGGCCGTTGCCGGCGATACCGGCGATGCCGAGAATCTCGCCTTGGCGCAGGTCGAGGCTGAAGTTGTCCAGGTCGGCCCGGCCGCGCTCGTTACGAACGGCCAGGTCGCGTATTTCGAGGACGAGCGTTTCCTTGGCCTTCGAGACCTTGTCCCATTCGGGGATCCGGTCGTCACCGATCATCAGGGACGCCAGCTTGGCTTCGTCGTAGTCTCCACGTTGCAGGGTTGTGACAGTGCGCCCCTTCTTGAGGATCGTCACCTGGTCGGATATTTCCATCACCTCCCGCATCTTGTGCGAGATGAAAATAATACTTTTCCCCTGGTTTTTCAGCTTTACGAGGAAACGGAAAAGGCGGTCAGCTTCCTGGGGCGTGAGCACGGCGGTCGGTTCATCCATGATCAGCAAGCGGCAGTCGCGCATCAGGAGTTTGACCAGTTCGATCCACTGTTGAGCGCCGATGGAGAGCTTCCATACCGGCTGGTCGAGGTCGAGGTCGAGGCCGAACTCATCGAGGACCGAGCGGATACGGACTTTGAGTTGCTTGATATTGAACAGGCGCGGCAGATCGGCCAACGACATCAGGATGTTCTCAAACACCGTATGAGCGGGGACCAGCATGAAGTGCTGGTGAACCATGCCGATGCCGCAAACGAGAGAATCGCGCGGGCTGGAGAAGGAAACCGGCCGGCCGGCGACGGTGATGTTCCCCGATTCCGGGCGGTAAAGCCCGGTGAGCACGTTCATGAGCGTGCTTTTCCCGGCCCCGTTTTCGCCGAGCAGGGTGTGTATCTCGCCCGGTGCGACATCGAAAGAGACTTCGTCGAGGGCAACGACGCCCGGGAAGGTTTTGCGGATGCGTTGTATTTGCAGCAATGGTTGCATGGAAGTCGCAAAGAAGAGAGGCACGCACTCGTTTGAAGGTGCGTGCCTCTCCGATAATGGACAGGATTACTTGGAGATGGTCCCCTGGACCCCCTCGACGAAGTAGTTCATGCTGAGCAGTTCGCCATCGGTGGGTACTTGACCGGCGGCGACCACGACCTTGCCGTTCTGGTCTTTGAACGGACCGGCAAAAGGATGGAACTTGCCGGCGATGATGGCGGCGGTCTTCTCGCTCACCAGGGATTTGACATCGGCCGGGACCGCATTGCTCATCGGCGCCAGAGCGACCAGGCCCTTGTTCATCCCCCACCATATCTGCTCTGATTTCCAGGTGCCGTTCTTGACCTCA
>JBFIMV010000406.1:0-2396 GCA_041611575.1 Desulfuromonadales bacterium
AAGGCTGCAGCACAGTCGAAGCAAGCGCTGCTGAGCGAACGCTGCGAAGCCATGGGACTGCCGTCGTCGGCGATCGACCTGGTACGCTTGCAGAAGCTCGTTGCCGCGCACAGGTCTCTGCTTGATGCCTGTTGGTCGCAGACTTCAGGCGACGCACCAGCGGGTCCGGCGGAGCAACATGCCGCGTCGACCGTCGTTCCCCCTGTGGCGGCCTCCGCGTCAGAAACGTCTCAGGCGCAAGATGAACTGCGGCAGCTCGAGGTGCGTTTGAGCGATTTTGCCGGGAAGATGCGCGAGAAAGAAGTGCGCCTGGCGTCGCTGCGGCAGCAGAGCGAAGCGCCCTCACAGCAGGCACCGCGCGGCGCAGCAGAGGGGAAAGCCGCCCTGGTGCGCCGCAAGCTTGAACTGGAGGAGCGCATTGCCGTGCTGCGCAAGGCCGTCGACCTTCTGGCGAACGCGGTGGAATCATACAGCGGCTCCCACCTGGTGCGCCTCAACGAGGAGGTGAGTCGCCTGTTCGGCAAGCTGACCGGCGGTCGCCATCCTGAAGTGCGACTGGATGACAACATGGCGCCGATGGTCCTGGTCGACGGCCGTCGCTGGCAGCCGATCGAGCACTTCAGCCGTGGCACGGTCGATGCCCTCTACCTGGCGCTGCGCATCGCCCTGGCCAAGGTGCGTGGCGACGGGCGGTCTCTGCCCCTGGTGCTTGATGACCCCTTCGTGCATTTCGACCAGCGACGCATGGCGACCGCGCTGAACCTGGTCGATCTGGCGGCGACGGACGGGCAGCTGATCCTGTTGAGCCATAACCCGGAACTTGGCAAGCGCGCCGCGCGCGAACGCTGGCACGTGATAACGACCGACGGGGACCCTGTGCGCCCCGCAACGGAAGAAGGAGGCGATCATGCCGGACAGCTGCATCTTCTGTAAAATCATCGCCGGTGAGATCCCCGGCAAAGTCGTCTACCAGGACGAGCAGGTCGTCGTTCTCGAAGACATCAACCCGCAGGCCCCGAGCCATTACCTGATCGTGCCGCGCAAGCACATCCGCACGACCCTCGACCTGACCACGGCCGACAATGAACTCATCGGCCATGTTTTCCAGGTCGCCGGCAAGGTCGCCCATGACAAGGGGTTTGCCGATGACGGCTTCCGCCTGGTCAACAATTGCAACGAGGGCGGGGGGCAGGTTGTCTGGCATATCCATTTCCACCTGCTCGGCGGCCGGGACATGCTGTGGCCTCCGGGGTGATTTCTGCTGCAGAGTTGTTGCAGTAAGCGCTTGATTTGATTTAGTATCAGCGAAACTTTCTGGAAAGATGTGCCGTGAGCATGGAAAACAGCCACCAGCCGATTGCCCGACCGGATAAGCCGGAGTCCTACGATGACAAGCGTCAGGTGCGCTTGATCAACGAGATCATGGAGCTCCTGGTGACGCATCACGGGGGAAGTTTGAGCGAAGAGGTGCTGGACGAGTCTATCGACTCCCTGCAGCAGGCCATCGCCCTTGCCGAGGAGGCGCATCGTCACCAGGTACGCAAGTCGGGTGAGCCGTACTTTTTCCACCCGCTGCGGGTGGCGCATCTGGCTGCCAGGCACTGGATGGACTTTGCTTCGGTCATCGCCGCGTTGCTGCATGACGTGGTCGAGGACACGCCGACCACCCTGGAGGATGTCGGCAAGATCTTCGGTGAGGAAGTCAGCCTGCTGGTCGACGGCCTGACCAAGGTTGACGACGCCCTGCTCAGCCGCAGTTCCATGAAGGAACACACCTATCGCAAGCAGCTCCTGCTGGCGGTCCGTGATATCCGGGTCCTCTGTCTGAAATTCTGGGACCGCATCGACAACCTGCAGACCATCCAGGCCCTCAACCCGTCAAAGCAACGCCTGATCGCCGATGAGACGCGCACCATTTATGTCCCCCTGGCCCGGCACCTGGGGATGGGGCGGGTCGCCAACGAACTGGACACCCTGTCGCATATCATCCTTTACCCGCTGCGCGCCCGCCGTTACGCCAACGCGGTGGACGACTTGCGGAAGAGCAATGAAGCGGTGCTCGGCCGCATCCGTTCGGAGGTCCACAATATCCTCGAACACCACAAGATCGACGCCCAGGTCAAAGACCGCTGGCGGCTGTTTTCGGTCGCTGCCGCCCGCACGACCGCTCGCGGTCTGCCTGTCCTGTACACGCTCGATATAGTCGTCGACCGGACGATGGACGCCTACCTCGCCCTCGGCTTGCTGCACCGGCTTTACCCGCCGATCCCCGGCAAGCTGCGCGATCACCTGAATACGCCGTCCCAGTTCGGCTACCAGGCACTGAAGACGACGGTGCAGGCCGGTGAGGTCCGTCTGCGGGTCGAGATCACCACCCGCAAGCTGCAGCGCTTCAC
>JBFIMV010000407.1:0-2377 GCA_041611575.1 Desulfuromonadales bacterium
CGCGGAATGTGCCGAAATGCTCCGGCTCGGCAAAGGGGGGCAGGCCGCCAAGACCAACCACGACCCGGCGGTCGTCGGGGCGGGTGCCGACGCAGCCGTGGACGTCGAGCACCAGTTCCGGCAGCGCGATGCCGATTTCGGCGACGAAGCGCGGCAGCCCTTCTTCAAGCTTGTAACAATACGGGTGTCCCTGAGCGTTGCAGTAGGGGTAGATGACATCAATGTTGCTCGGGTTGAGCGGGACGCCCCACGCCTCGAGTCGTGACAGGTTGGCATCGGTGAGCGGTTCACGACCGGCGAAGCCGAGGTTGATGAGCGCCGCGCCGCCTTTGCCGGCGCGCAGGAAGTAGAGCGCGACCTCGAGGGTGTGCGGGTCGTAGGGGCCGTGACTGGCGGTGACCAGGGGGCGCTGATGGCGCACCTCGGACTGGACGTGCCGCAGCAGCAGGACACCCCCCGCCTCGTCGGCCAGGTAGCGTGCCTCGAAGTCCGGCAGGGCGCGGCCACAGGGCCTCCAGTCGCCGGTGGCTTGAGGGACTTCCGGAAAGAAACGCTTGAGCACGGCCCGGCGCCAGGTGGCGACAAACCGCAAGCAGAATTCCGGCAACCGGTAATAAATGGTGTAGTCGGCAGCATCAAGGTAGATGCGCACGCCGAGTTCTTTGATCAGGGCGCGGTTGTAGTTGTTCTGGGTCGTCCTGAGGAGCCTTGCGGTAAGCTCCTCCATCGCGCTGAATGTCGCTTCGGTCGGCGGTTGCTCAAGCCGTTCGACATGCTTGAGCTGGCTGTAATCCTCCTGGCCGATCTCTACCTCGAGGCGGTTGAGGTGGCGCTGGAAGGGGACGGTCGCGTCGACTTCGAAGTCGCTCAGGAAGAGGGGAGATATGCTCGGGCGTCGATCATTCATGGGTTCCATATCTTCCAGAGGGGCCAGTGTTCAGTGTAACAGATGCTCGAGCCCGGGCGAAGGTCCGGGAGATCAGCGACGGATTCGGACGATCGAGCAGAAGATACCGGCGCCGCAGAGGCCGGCAAAAGTCAGCAGGGCGCTGCGCATGCTCAACAGGAAGGCTGGCTGGGTTTGCGGGGTGACCGCATGGCCGCCCATGACCACGGAGAAGATGACGGTGATGATCGTCATGCTGGTCATCATCCCCAGGGTGCGCACCGTGCTGTTGAGCCCGGAGGCGACGCCAAGGTGGCGGGGCTCGACGCTGCCCATGATGACGCTGACGTTCGGCGACGAGAAGAGGGCGAAGCCGAGGCCGAGGAATGCCAGCACGGCGACGACCAGGCTGAGGGGCGTGCCCCTGCCGATGAAGGCGGCGAGGACGAGGCCGGTGGCGCACAGGCTCATGCCGGCGGTCGCGACTGCGGCAGCCGGGTATCGGTCCGCCAACCGGCCGCACAAGGGGGAGAAGAGTGTCTGCACGATCGGCTGGATGATCAGCAGGGTGCCGGCCTGGTGCGGGTTCATCCCCTTGACGTACTGCAGGTAGAGGCTGAGAAAGAAGGTGACGCCGAAGGTCGCGGCATAGTTGAGCAGCGCGGCCAGGCTGGAGAAGGCAAAGACGCGGTTGGAGCGCAGCAGGGCGACATTGAGGACCGGATACGGGGTGCGCGCCTCAACCGCGAGGAAGATGCCGAGGCCGACGATGCCGGAGACAGCCAGCAGCCAGGCCCAATAGCCCCGGTCGAGATTGGACGCGCCGCTGATCAGCAGCAGAATGGCCACGGCGTAGATCAGGCTGCCGCGCCAGTCAAAGGGCTCACCGGCCGCTTCGGCCCATTCGCCGCGCAGCCGGGTGCAGGCAATGGTGAAAGTCAACAGGCCGAGGGGGACGGCGAGGTAAAAGATCGTCCGCCATCCGAAGGCGGTGATCAGCGCTCCGCCGAAATAGGGCCCGCAGGAGATGCCGGCATAGACGCTGGCGACGGCGATGCCCAAGGCTTTGCCGCGTTGTTCGGCGGGAAAGACCGAGACGACGATGGCAAAGGTCGTCGCCATGACCATCGCGCCGCCCATCCCCTGCAGGAAGCGCAGGGCGATCATCGATTCGATCGACCAGGACTGGGAGAGGAGGCCGCCGGCGGCGGTGAAGGCGAGGATACCGATCAGAAAGATGCGGCGCCGGCCGTGGATGTCACCCAGGCGGCCCATGGCGAGCAGGAAAATCGAGGCCGACAGCACATAGGTTGTTTCAACCAGGCCGAGCTGCATGGCGCTCGCCGAAAATTCACGGCCGATGGCCGGCAGGGCCACGCCAACCGCTGACATCATGAACGGCATGAGGAAGTGGGCGGTGCAGACGACGAACAGGGTGGCTGTGTGCGAGGTGCCGGCGAGGGGCGCATCAGCAGGCGGGGTCGTCTCCTC
>JBFIMV010000408.1:0-2374 GCA_041611575.1 Desulfuromonadales bacterium
AATTCAGGCAATGCGAGGACTAAAGATAATACATCCCGGCTGGGCAGGCAACTGCTGTCGGAGGAATCCGGGCGGGTCGACATGAGCTTTTCTACTCAAAGGCAAAAAAGGCTGATGAGCCGCCGCAGGTTTCTGGCCCTCGGCGTGGGAGGGGTAGCCGCCGGCTTGCTGGCCGACACCTACTGGTACGAGCCGCATGCATTGCAGGTTGAACGGCTGGTCATCTCCACGGGAGTGAAAGGCGGGACCGTGCGCATGGTGCAGATAAGCGACCTGCACCTGAGTCATTTCAACCCTTATTTCGAAAAGGTTGCCGCACAGGTCGCAGCCCTCAAACCCGACCTGATCGTCCTCACCGGGGATTACCTCGAAGAAGAGCGGAACATCCGCGGCGTCCTGAGCTTCCTGAGACAACTTGACGCACCGCACGGCATCTTTGCCGTCCAGGGGAACTGGGAGTACTGGTCGCGCCTTGAAGGGGAAAACCTCCGGCGCCATTTCGCCGGCGCCGGGGTGCAACTGCTGATCAACGAACGGGCCGATGTCGATGTCGCCGGCCAACGCCTCTCGATCCTCGGCCTCGACTATCCATCGACCACCGACCCTCTGCAGCATCTGCAGTCGATTGCCGACCCGGAACGCTTCAACCTGCTCCTGTCGCACGTGCCGGCTTTCGCTCATGAGCTGCTCGGGGCGCACATCGGGCTGATACTCAGCGGACACACCCATGGCGGCCAGATGCGCCTCCCCTATCTCCCCCCCCTGTACCTGCCGCGTTATTCGGGGCGCTTCGTCGCCGGGCTGTATCACGTCAGCCAGCACCGCATCCCGCTCTACGTCAGCCGCGGGGTCGGCACCAGCGTGCTGCCCCTGCGCCTCCTCTGCCGCCCGGAAATCGGCCTGTTCGAACTGCGCGGCCAACCGGCCTGACAGTTACTGCCCGGCTTTCTCCGCGGCCATCATTGCCGCCAGCCGGTTCAGGTCCCTCATCAACGCCTCAAAGCCCTCTCCTGAAAGGCTCTGGGCCCCGTCACAGAGGGCCTTGTCCGGATCGGGGTGCACCTCGACCATGATGCCGTGGGCGCCGACCACGATCGCTGCCCTGGACATCGGTCCGACCAGGTTGCGTTTGCCGGTGGCATGGCTCGGGTCCACCACGATCGGCAGATGGCTCATTTCGCGAATCAACGGCACAACGGAAAGGTCAAGGGTGTTGCGCGTGGCCCGCTCGAAAGTGCGGATACCCCGTTCACACAGGATGATGTTCTTGTTGCCCTCGGCCAGGATGTACTCCGCAGCCGACAGAAATTCCTCGATGGTGGCGCTCATGCCGCGCTTGAGCATGACCGGGTGGTCGAGTTTGCCGACCTCCTTCAGCAGGTCGAAGTTCTGCATGTTGCGCGCACCGATCTGCAGGACGTCTGCATAGCGACACACCACATCGAGCTGTTCGATACGCATGACTTCGGTGATGACCGGCAACCCTTCGGCGTCACCCGCCTGGCGCAGGTACTTGAGCCCTTCAATTCCCAAACCCTGGAAGCTGTGCGGCCCGGTGCGCGGCTTGAAGGCTCCGCCGCGCAGCATCACCGCCCCGGCCCGCTTGACCACGCGGGCGGCCGCCAGCATCTGCGCCTCGCTCTCCACCGAACATGGCCCGGCGATGATGACGGGCGGCTGACCATCGCCGAAGCGGACCTTGCCCACCGACACGATCGAGGCCTCCGGATGAAAATCCCGCGACACGAGCTTGTAAGGCTTGCTGACATGGATGACTTCACGCACCCCGGGCAGTTCGCGAATCGTCGTGTCGTCGACATAGCCCTGGTTGCCGAGAACGCCGATGGCGGTCCGCAGGCTCCCGGGGATCGGTTGGGCGATCAGTCCCATCGCTTCAACCGCTTTGGTAACGGCAAGGACCTGGGCATCGGTCGCGGAATGATGCATGACAATCAGCATGGCAGATCTCCTTATGGAAGGGGCGGCATATCGACCGCGCCGATGAGCGCCGAGAATCAGTGAAGGGAAAGATTACTTGGCGAACGCGATGTTTTCAAGCTCTTTCCCGGTTTCCCTGCTTGGCGAACGCGGCAAGATTGGTTATGCTGTCGACGTTTGAAAAGAGCCTCTCTTACAAACCCCCTCAATTGGAGGGAATCTGTCGCCTGCACAGGCGGAAACATGAAGCTGCTGCGCAGAAGCCGGCAAAGAAGCCCCCGGACACACAAATCATGACACAACGCATCATACCGATAGTCTCACCGAATTTCGTCGCCGACGCAAACCTTGAAGACGCCATCGACTGGACGGCAGTCTATGGCAATGCGAACCCCCTGGCACTGGAAATCGGCTGCGGCACCGGCCATTTCGTCGT
>JBFIMV010000409.1:0-2372 GCA_041611575.1 Desulfuromonadales bacterium
CACCAGTACCACTGCTTCCGCTGCGGCACGAAATCGCTGGTCGAAATCCAGAAGGGCAAGGTTTCCGTCGACATCTGCGTCAACGACAAGTGCGGTGCGCTGCACCTCGACGCCGGCGAGCTCGATGCCCTTCTCGAGGACCGCGATTTCGTCAAGACGGCGCGCAAGAGTATCTTCGATATCTTCAAGTAAACGTTTGATCGTCAATCGAAACGATAAAGAGGGGTCCGAGGCCAATCGGGCCCCTCGACTTTTCCTTTGACGAATCACCTCTGACACTCCCCTGATATTCCGGCTTTTGTTGCGAGCGATGGACTGCATCCCTTCGTCCTGTTCTTTTTTCGAATAATAGATCAGCACGGCCAGGGTCTCCGGCGGCGAGGCCGAAGGCGATCAGCATGGCCTGGACAATGTGGGTCAAAATCTGCTTCATAATCCTCCCTGTCGTCATCGGGTGAGGCGCTGGTGTTGCCCGCGTGATGAAGCCGGGAGTGTTCGTTTAACGTGAAATCGTCACCCTGACATCCTGAACCTTTGCAAATGTACCGGATTCCATTATTCTAAAGACGGTTTGCGCGACGGGTTCCTGGCATCTATGTCGGAAAGGCGGCTCAACTTCGGTGATGCATGCATTGAACAACAGCTATGACGTGATCGTGATCGGCAGCGGCCCGGGCGGCGAGGGGGCGGCGATCAGCCTGGCGAAGGCCGGCAAGAGGGTGGCCGTGGTCGAACGCCACGCCTTTGTCGGCGGGGGCTGCACCCACTGGGGGACGATCCCGAGCAAGGCCCTGATCCACGTGGTGCGCGAGTTCGCGACGCTCAAGAAGAGCCGCCTGGCGGCCCATGCCCATCTGGCGATGCGGGTCACCGCGGCGGAGCTGATGGATACCGTCAACGACGTGGTGAAGCAGCAGGTGCGCGAGCGCGAGGGTTTTTACGTCCGCAACGCCGTGACGGTCATCGAAGGGGCGGCCTGCTTCGTCGACCCGACCACCCTGGAGGTCACCGACAGCGAGGGCAACCGCCAGCAGTTGACCGCCGGCGCCTTCGTCATCGCTACCGGTTCGCGCCCCTACCGGCCGCCGGATGTCGATTTCACACACCCGTGCGTAGTCGACAGCGACACCATCCTGGCGATGCGCGAGCTCCCGGGCACGCTGACCGTCTACGGTGCCGGAGTGATCGGCTGTGAATATGCCTCGGCGATCAAGAACCTCGGCGTCAAGGTCAACCTGGTCAATACCCGCGAGCGTCTGCTCGAATACCTCGATGACGAGATCAGCACGGCCTTGAGCTATCACATGCGTGACGAGCAGGGGATCCTGATCCGCCAGCAGGAGGAGTATGAGCGGGTCGAACTGCAGGACAAGGGTGTCATCCTGCACCTGAAGACCGGCAAGGTCATCAAGTCGGACCTGCTGCTCTGGGCCAACGGCCGCACCGGCAACTCCGACGGACTGGGGTTGGAGTGCCTGGGCATCGCCGTCGATCAGCGGGGCAACATCGCCGTCAACGACGCCTACCAGACGACGCAACCGCACATCTACGCGGTCGGCGACATCATCGGCTTCCCCAACCTGGCGAGCGCCGCCTATGACCAGGGGCGCTTTGCCGGGACGCATATCGCGACCGGCCGTTGCGAAGAACAGCTGGTCAAGCACATCCCGACCGGCATCTACACCACCCCGGAGATCAGCTCCCTCGGCGACACCGAGCGCACCCTGACTGCCCGGCGGGTTCCCTACGAAGTCGGCCACGCTTTCTTCCGCAACCTGGCGCGCGGCCAGATCACCGACCGCAAGGCCGGCATGCTCAAGCTGTTGTTCCACCGCGAGACGCTCGAGGTGCTCGGCATCCACTGTTTCGGTCACAACGTCGCCGAGATCCTGCATATCGGCCAGGCGATCATGGCCCAGCCGGTGCCGCACAACAGCATCAAGTATTTCATCAACACCACCTTCAACTATCCCACCATGGCCGAAGCCTACCGGGTCGCGGCCCTCAACGGCTACAACCGGCTGTTGCTGGCGCAGGAGGTGGGAACGCTGAACGAAGAGCAGCGGCGCTTCCTCGGGGAGAGCAACAAGAGCTGCCAGCGGCTCAGCGCCTTCATCGACAACCTGCTCGAGGCCTCGCGCGTGGCCCAGGGCGACGAGGCCCTCGAGCTGCGCCGCACCCGTCTCGCCCCGACCATCGAGAGCGCGATCGACCTGCTCCGGCCGCTCCTGGCGGAGCACGAGCTGCGTCTCGAGCTCAAGCCCGACCCGACCGCGAGCCAGGCGTGTTTCGATCCGCGGCGCATCGAGCAGGTGCTCACCAATTTGATCGGCAACGCCATCAAGCACGCCAGCTCGGGCGGCCTGATCGAG
>JBFIMV010000410.1:0-2344 GCA_041611575.1 Desulfuromonadales bacterium
CGGCCGCTTCACCAACAAGGCGGAAAAGACCCTTGGGCGGTTGCTGGCCGATATCGATTACACACAACTCGAGGAAATCAAATCGATCGGTTTGCACGAATTCCTCGACAATACCCAGAACCGGCTCAATCAGATCGGCGCGGCGGTGCAGCAGACATTCTTCTCGGTCACGGTAACTCAGGAGCAGACCCAGAATCAGTTAGAAGGCTGACAGTCGAAATAAAGCCAGACACCAGCTCGTTAGCAATATCGTCCGTTCCGGGCGGTTCCTCTCGCGGCTCTCTGTCGACTGATCTGTCGACAGAGAGCCTTACACTTCCGGAAGGCCGGCCGTCTCCCTTGACGTAAAGGATGAACCAAAATGTCGATTCGTGTCGTTTGCAAGCATAACACCTGCTACAAATTTGACCGCCCGGTCAACCTTTCACCCCATGTCCTGCGGTTGCGTCCGGCGGCTCACTCGCGGACACCGATCCGTGCCTATGCTCTGCGTATCTTCCCGGAAAGCCACTTCCTCAATTGGCAGCAGGATCCGTTCGGCAACTACCTGGCCCGCGTGGTATTCCCGGAAAAAACCCGGGAACTGCGCATCGAGGTCGAGGTGGTGGCGGACATGACAGTCATCAATCCTTTCGATTTTTTCATCGAAGAAGCGGCCGAAAACTATCCGTTCGAATACTCCACGCAATTGCGCAAGGAACTCACCCCCTACTTTGAACAGGTTGAGGACGGCCCCTTGCTGCGCGAGTGGTTGTCGCGAGTCAACCGCAGCGAGACACGCACCGTCGATTTCCTGGTGGAGTTGAACCGGCGGGTTCGGGAGAGCGTCAACTATTCGGTTCGCCTTGAGGTCGGAATCCAGACCTGTGAGGAAACCCTGGGGAGAGCGATCGGTTCCTGTCGCGACTCCGCCTGGCTGCTGGTGCAGATCCTGCGTCATCTCGGGCTGGCGGCGCGCTTTGTCTCCGGTTACCTGATCCAGCTGGCCGCCGACGAGAAATCACTCGACGGCCCCTCGGGGCCGGAGGCCGATTTCACCGACCTGCATGCCTGGACCGAAGTGTACGTGCCGGGTGCAGGGTGGATCGGGCTTGACCCGACCTCCGGCCTGTTTGCCGGCGAGGGCCACATTCCGCTCGCCTGCACCCCGGACCCGTCGAGCGCCGCGCCGGTGACCGGTGCGACCGACACGGCCGAGGTGACTTTCGAGTTCGCCAACATCGTCGAGCGCATTCATGAAGATCCCAGGGTGACCAAGCCCTACAGCGATGAACAGTGGGCGCGGATCGATGCTCTGGGCGAGCAGGTCGATGCCGACCTGCTCGCCGGTGATGTCCGCCTGACCATGGGGGGGGAGCCGACCTTCGTCTCGATCGACGACATGGAGGGTGCCGAGTGGAACACCAAGGCCGATGGACCGCACAAGCGGCAACTGGCCAACACTCTGATCCGGCGTTTGCGTGAAGCCTTCAGCAGCGATGCCCTGCTGCATTTCGGCCAGGGGAAATGGTACCCGGGCGAACCCTTGCCCCGCTGGGCTTACGGCTGCTTCTGGCGCAAGGATGGCCACCCTGTCTGGCGCGATCCCGCGTTGCTTGCGGACGTCGAAAAAGACTATGGGATGACCGAGGAACACGCCCGATTGTTCTCCATTGAGTTGGCGAAGCGTCTCGGCATCAACCCGCAAAGGATCGTGCCGGGTTACGAGGACGTCTTCTATTACCTCTGGAAAGAAGGGACCCTGCCGGAGAACGTCGATCCGCTCAAGGCCAATCTCAAGGATTCGCTGGAGCGCCGCTACCTGGCGCAACTGCTTGACAAGGGCCTGGGTACGCCAACCGGCTACGCCTTGCCGCTGCAGTGGGATGCGATGCGCGGCGGATGGCGCAGCGGCCCGTGGGATTTCCGTCGCGGGCAGATGTTCCTGATCCCCGGCGGTTCAGCGATGGGAATGCGCCTGCCGCTCGATTCCCTCCCCTGGAAAGCACCCGAAAAACGCGAAATCCAGCGAGAGCATAACCAGTTCGGCGACCTGCCGCCGCTGGAGGACTACCACGGCGAGGTTGCCAAACGTTACAGCCACGTCGAAAAGAGGGTCGAGGCCCAGGCGGGGGTACAGGAACAGCCCGTGGCCGATGGTCGGCGCGAAAGCGACCTGGTCGACGTGCCGCACACGGCGCTCTGCGTCGAGGCCCGTGAGGGGCGATTACACGTCTTCATGGCCCCTCTGGCCATGCTTGAGCATTACCTCGAGCTGGTCGCCGCCGTCGAGGCGACCGCCGCTGCGCTGTCATTGCCCGTGGTGGTGGAAGGGTACGAGCCGCCCCGAGACTACCGTCTTGAG
>JBFIMV010000411.1:0-2343 GCA_041611575.1 Desulfuromonadales bacterium
CAACTTAGTCCGACTTGGGCGAAGATATATCAACAATGGAGGATCGATAACGCTGACAACCGGCATTTTGGCTGATGAACCGGTCGTAAACACAACCAGTCCCGCCATGGTGAATGGTGCTATCCACAGCTTCGTCAAAGCCGTTTCTCTTGAATTGGCCTGTCACCCGAGAGTCAATGTCGTTTCTTGTGGCCTTGTTGAAGATGCCGCTGAAAAATATGACGGTATTTTCCCAGGGCACAACCCGATTCCAATGAACAAGGTAGTTAATTGCTATGTGAAGAGTGTTGAAGGGAAAGTGAACGGAGAAATCATCCGGATGTATGACAACCGCTAAGTTACACGGGGGAAATGTGTAGCACCCTTTATTCATACAAAAGCAGGTACTCTAATTTGTCATAGACTGCCCCAGGGATTCGGAAGCAGGCGGGCGCTGGTTTCGAATCCAGTTTCTATTTATCCTCTCAGATTGTTTTGAAGTCCCCTTTTTCGTCAAAATGCAGGATTATTACAGGTCCTGCAATGTGAGACATAAAGAAGCAGGCTTGCTGTGCTCTCACTTTCCCATATTCAGAAAAAACAACACAGAACACAAAAGTACCTAGAGTTATTGAGCCCCTGGCGCAATGCCGTCAACCGCTGTAGCGGTAGCCGATACCGTGAGCGGTCTGGATGAATTCGGGGTGGTCGGGCTGTGCCTCGACCTTCTTGCGCAGCTGGGCGATGTGCTGGTCGAGGGTGCGGGTCGTCCCCTGGTAATCGATCCCCCAGGCGGCGTTGAGCAGCTCGTCGCGGCTCAGGACCTCGCCCGGTCGGGCGCGAAAGATTTCGAGGAGCTTGAGCTCGCGTGCCGTCAGGCGGAAGGATTGCCCGCCCAGTTCGCCTTCCATGCTCCGTCGGTTGATGCTGGCGCGGCCGAAGAGGAATTCCTCGGCCGTGTCCCGGTTTTTGTTGCCACCCGAGGCTTCACTGCGGCGCAGCACCGATTTGATGCGTGCCCGCAATTCGTGAAGGCCGAAGGGCTTGGTGATGTAATCGTCGGCGCCAAGCTCTAGGCCGACGACCTTGTCGATCTCCTCGCCCTTCGCGGTGAGCATGATGATCGGCACCTGCGGATTGTCTTTGCGTACCATGCGACAGACATCGTAGCCGCTGATCCTCGGCATCATGACGTCGAGCAGGAGCAGCGCCGGGGTTTCTTTGCGGAAGAATTCGATGGCTTCATCGCCGTCGGCGGCGGCGACGACCCGGTAGCCTTCGCCTTCGAGCAGGTCGATCAGGCCATGGCGCAGGTTGGCGTCGTCTTCGGCGATCAGGATGGTCGTGGTCTTCATCGGATATCTCCTGCACCCTTCGACAGTGGCAGGCGGATGGTGAAGCGGCTGCCGCCGCCGGGGCGTGGTTGGAAGGTCAGGTCGCCGCCGAGGTCGAGCAGTAGCTGGCGGGCGATGCTCAGGCCGAGTCCGGTCCCCGGCTTGTGGCTGGTGAGTGACGCATCGACCCGGTGGAACATGTCAAAGATCTTGCCGGTGTGGCCGGCCGGAACGCCCGGGCCACGGTCGTCGACGTGGATTGCGACCCCTTCGACTTCGGCCGTCAGGGTGACGGCAAGCTCCTTGCCCTCCTGGGCGTACTTGATGGCGTTGTCGACCAGGTTGAGCAACACCTGTTCGACGGCGTCACCATCGGTATGACAATGAATCGCCGGTTGTGGCAACGCCAGTTGCAGCGTCATGTCGTGGGCGGCCAACGGCACCGATTGACCGGCGAGGGTCCTTTCAAGCAAAGCGTTCAGGTCGACCGGCTGCAGGTGATACTGCTTGCGTCCCTGCTCCAGGCGGCTGAAGTCGAGCAGGTTGTTGACCAGCCGGGTCAGTCGCCGGGACTCGCTGCCGATGATGCCGAGATAGCGCATCCGGCGCTCCGGTTCGATGTCCGTCTGCTCCTCAAGCATCTCGCTGTACATACGAATGGTGGTAAGCGGGGTTTTCAGTTCGTGGGAGACGTTGGCGACGAAGCCGGTCTTGCGGCGGGCGTCGCGCAGGCTTCGGCGGGCCTGCCAGAGGAGCAGGGAGCCGCCGAGCAGGATGGCCACCACCAGCACCAGGGTCAGCAGCCCCCCCAGCAGGAGAACGCCCCGGGTTGCCGGCCGTGCGTCGGCGTCGCTGTAAAGGGCAAGCTGCCAGTGGGGGAGGGCGCTGCCGACCGGTACGGCCATGGTCATCGCCTGCCGGTTGCTGAGATCGGCGGCGCCGCGTTGGTGGACCGCCTGCCCCTGGTCGTCGAGCAGGGCCAGGGTCTCATGAGCTTCATAAGGTTCCGGCAGGGCGGTGACCAGGCGGG
>JBFIMV010000412.1:0-2338 GCA_041611575.1 Desulfuromonadales bacterium
CTCAACTGCCGGTGGTGTCACAACCCGGAAAGCATCTCCCCGCAGATCGAAAAGCTGTTCACCGCCGAGCGCTGCATCGGCTGCGGCGAGTGCGTGCGGGTCTGCCCGGTACAGGCCTGCCGCCTGTCGTCGCGGGGGATTGACACCGACATCAGTCTCTGTACCCTGTGCGGTCGGTGTGCCGAGGTCTGTCCTTCGCGGGCAACCGAGATGTCGGGACGGCTGCGGTCGGTGGACGAGCTCCTGCAGGTGATTGAAAAGGAGCGGCCCTTCTTCGATCAGTCCGGCGGCGGCGTGACCTTCTCCGGCGGCGAGCCGTTGCTGCAGTCACCCTTTCTCGTGGCGCTCCTCGAAGCCTGCGGCCAAAGAGGCATCCATCGCGCGGTCGATACCTCGGGGCACGTCCGGGCAGGGACGCTGCTCGAGGTCGCGCGGCACACGGACCTCTTCCTCTATGACCTGAAGGTGGCTGATGGTGAACGGCACCGGCACCTGACCGGGGTCGACAACCGCCTGATCCTAGACAACCTCACCGCGCTGGCCGAGACCGGCGTCGCCATCAGGGTGCGCCTGCCGCTGATCGGAGGGGTCAACGACGATGACGCCAACATCGCGGCGATCGCCGCCATCGTCGCCGCGCTTCCCGGTGAGGCGAAGCCGGTCGATCTGCTGCCTTATCATGCGGTCGCCCGTGGCAAGGACCAAAAACTCGGGCGCTATCGAGACCTCGACGGCATGCGCGAACCATCGGCCGCGGATTTGCAGCGCGTCGCCGGAATTTTTGCGGTGCATGGCCTGGTTGCGCGTGTCGGGGGATAATCGATGTGGGCTTTCTATGTTGTTCTGCATAGAAAGCTGTTGGATAACTATCAATGCAAAAAGGAATAATTGTATATAAAATATTTAAATACATATAATTAGCAATGTGTTTTGTGTTATATCTATGCTTTATTGCATAGTCCTCCCTTTTTCAGCAGCCTATCTGTGTGCCTCCCGGCAGGTCTTCCCCGAAAAAATACCAGGAAATACCACTCCCCGCCCTTTTCAAATCGGCGATGCCGAGTATCTTTTAAGCGCAATATCAGCAGGTTATGGTGAGATTGAAGAGTGAGCCCGTGAGGTGCCGTGCCCCTGGTCGGAGTGAGCGCCGCGGTTTGGCACTCTGCTTGCTCTTGTATCTTCAGGAGCGGGTTGCCCGCGCCACTGACAACGATGCCACGCATTCCTCAACATAAACGTATGCAAGGAGAAAGGTGCCGATCATGAATCTTCTCAACAACGCGATTCTCAGGATCCCGATGCCGACCAACGAGCCGGTTTACAGCTATGCTCCCGGGACCCCCGAGCGCGCAGCGCTCAAAGCGGCGATCAAAGAGATCGCGGCGAAAAAAGTCGATATCCCCATGATCATCGGCGGCAAGGAAGTGCGCACCGGTAAGCTTGGCCAGGTTGTCATGCCGCACGATCACCAGCATGTGCTCGGCACCTATCACCTGGGTGGCGAGAAGGAGATCAACCTGGCGATCGAAGCCGCCATGGCAGCCAAGCCGGCCTGGGCCGCGCTGCGCTGGGAAGAGCGCGCCGCGATCTTCCTCAAGGCGGCAGAGCTCCTCTCCGGCAAGTACCGCTACATCATGAACGCGGTCAGCATGCTCTCCACCAGCAAGAGTGCCTACCAGGCCGAGATCGACGCCGCCTGTGAGCTGATCGACTTCCTGCGCTTCAATGTCTATTACGCCCAGCAGGTCTACAGCGACCAGCCGCTCTATTCGCCCAAGGGGATCTGGAATTTCGTCCAGCAACGCCCCCTCGAAGGCTTCGTCTTCGCCGTCGCACCGTTCAACTTCACCGCGATCGCCGGCAACCTGGCGGCCTCGCCGGCGATCATGGGCAACACCGTGCTGCTCAAGCCGGCGTCGAGCTGCGTCTACACCCCGTACCTCTTCATGCAGATCATGAAGGAGGCCGGCCTGCCCGACGGCGTCATCAACTTCATCCCCGGCTCCGGCTCGATGGTCGGCCGCATCTGCCTCGACCACCCTGACCTCGGCGGCATCCACTTCACCGGCTCGACCGGCGTCTTCCACCAGATGTGGCAGACGGTCGGCAACAATATCGCCAGGTACAAGTCCTACCCGCGCATCGTCGGCGAGACCGGCGGCAAGGACTTCATCTTCGCCCACCCGTCGGCCGACGTGCCGGCGCTGGTGACGGCGATGGTGCGGGG
The DNA here is from genome assembly GCA_041611575.1 of Desulfuromonadales bacterium. Lineage (GTDB taxonomy): Bacteria > Desulfobacterota > Desulfuromonadia > Desulfuromonadales > BM103 > JBFIMV01. Next base: position 2,228 of record JBFIMV010000412.1, read on the forward strand.
CGCTTTCGAGTTCCAGGGCCAGAAGTGCTCGGCGGCTTCCCGCGCCTACGTGCCGATGTCGCTCTGGGACGAGGTCTCGGAGCTGCTGCGCGAGACCCTGGCGCGGGTCGA
>JBFIMV010000413.1:0-2325 GCA_041611575.1 Desulfuromonadales bacterium
GAAATCACCTGGTTCCGGGTCGCTTGCGAGAATTTCGAGTCGATACACAACCATTCGGCCTATGCCATGGTGGAGCGGCCCACGCCGTCCACGCGTGGATAAGTCTGTGGACAAGGTGGATAAAACAGCAATCAGCCGCATTTTTGAACAATCTGGCCCGATTTTGGCGGTCTTTGCCAAGGAACCCGTCCCCGGAACCGTGAAAACGCGCCTGTCACCGCCCTTGTCGGCCGTGCAGGCCTGCTGGCTCTACCGGATCGCCCTGGAGGAGACGGTGTCGCGCCTGCGCGCCGAGGGCTTCGCGGTGGTGGTCTGTTATGCCGGCCGGCGTGCCTGGTTCGCTGACGCCTTCCCCGGAGTGCCGCTGCTCGCTCAGGTTGAGGGGGAGCTCGGGGGCCGGCTGCGTGCTGCTGCCGATGAATTGTTCGCCTGTGGCGGGGCCCCGGTCCTGTTCGTCGGCTCTGACAGCCCCGATCTGCCTGTCGCCCTGGTGAGGCAGGCCCTCGAGGCGCTGCAGAGGTGTCCTGCTGCCGTCATCCCCTGCGTTGATGGCGGTTACGCCCTGATCGGCCTGCAGCGCCCACTCCCCGGACTGTTTGCCGAGATCCCCTGGAGCACCCCGCAGGTGCTGTCGACCACCCGTGAGCGGGCCGCGGCTCTCGGTTTCGCGCTGTATGAGACCGAAGCCTGGGAAGACCTGGACGACATCAATGCGTTGCGACGCCTGATGCAGCGCTCGCCGGACGCGCGGACCGCACTGTGTGCGCGGACGGAGCTCGGTATCACCCCCTGACAGTCGTGCACGAAAATCGGTTTCGACTGGTTGACTTGCCCGGGGCACTGCCCGATAATCATGCATCTCGACCGGCCTCGCTGTGCGCAGGCAGGCAATCACGTGCCCGGTATCAACGGGAAAATCGAAGGAGAATGTTGTGGAACTGGTGATGAATGCCGGGCCGGTGGTCAAGCTGGTCCTCCTGGTGCTGGTCTATTACTCGGTGGTTTCCTGGGCCATCATCCTCTACAAGCAGCTGGTCGTGCACCGCGCCATGCGCGACTCCGAGAAGTTCCTTGATTTCTTCTGGTCGAAGAAGCGCTTCGACACCATTGGCCAGGGTCTTGCGGACTACCGGCACTCGCCGTTGACGGTGCTGTTCCGCGAGGTCTATCACGAGCTGGCGCAGAGCCGTCGCCCCGCTGAAGGCATGTCCGGTGACCAGCTGACCGCCGACCTCGGCGAGCAGGAGCGCGTCACCCGCGTACTGCGCCGTGCGATCACCTCCGAGACCCAGCGGCTCGAGAAGTACCTTTCGTTCCTCGCCACCACCGGCTCGGCGGCGCCGTTCATCGGCCTGTTCGGCACCGTCTGGGGGATCATGGACGCGTTTCACGGCATCGGCGTCAGCGGCAACGCCTCGCTGGCCGTCGTCGCGCCAGGGATTTCCGAAGCGCTGGTCGCCACGGCGATCGGCCTGGTCGCCGCCATCCCGGCGGTCATCGGCTACAACCACTTTGTCAACAAGGTCAATGTCCTGACCGGGGAAATGGACAACTTCAGTCAGGAGATGCTCAACATCGTCCAGCGCATGAGCCGGGGGAAATAACATGGAAGTCGGCCAGTACGGCAACCGCCGGCGCACGGTGCTGGCGCAGATCAACGTCACCCCGTTCGTCGACGTCATGCTGGTGCTGCTGATCATCTTCATGGTCACGGCGCCGATGATGGAGAAGGGGGTCGATGTCGCCCTGCCGGAGGTTGAGAACGCCCCCAACCTGACGGCGAACAAGGAGCCACTCATCATCACCGTCACCCGCCAGGGCGAGATCATGGTCGGCAAGAACCGCGTCGAAAATGCCGCCAAGCTGACGCCGGTGCTGATGCAGGTGCTTGCCGAACGTGAAGACAAGACCGTCTTCCTCGAGGCTGACAAGGCCGTCGCCTATGGTCACGTGGTCCAGGTGATGGCCGCCGTCAAGAGTGCCGGCGTCGTCAAGCTCGGCATGGTGGCCCAGGAACCGCGTAACTGAGCGAGCAACAGGCATGCCCGTCATCCCCCAGCAGGAAATGAGCGCGCTCCACCGCGACCCGAAGTTCGGCCGCATGCTGCTGCTGTCGCTGGTTGTGCACGGCCTGGTCTGGCTCGCGCTCGGCACGGACTGGCTGGGCAGCGCAAGGCGCCCCAAACCGCCGGTCTACTATGTCGACCTGGTGCACAAGCCGGTGCTCAACCCCCAGGCCGGCCGGCCCGAGCCGCGCCCGGTGAAGGCGCCGCAGGAGGTCGCGGCGCCGCCCGCACCAGCGGTGCCGGCCGCTGTCCCCGAGCC
>JBFIMV010000414.1:0-2323 GCA_041611575.1 Desulfuromonadales bacterium
AACGAAGGAGTGCCCTTGATGTCTGCCGAAACCATGTCCCTGATCTCGATCCCCCTGCTGGTCTTCCTCGCCCGCATCCTCGACGTGAGCATCGGCACGCTGCGCATTATCTTCGTCTCGAAGGGGTTCAAAAAGTACGCGGCGCTCCTCGGCTTCTGCGAGTCGCTGGTGTGGATCCTGGCGGTCAGCCAGGTCATGAAGCACATGGACAACTGGGTGACCTACGCGGCCTTCGCCCTGGGCTTCGCGGTGGGGAACTACGTCGGCATGCTGCTCGAGGAACGCATCGCCATCGGCAACCAGATCATCCGCGTCATCACCCGCCACGACGCCACGGAACTGGTCGGGCACCTGGAAAAAAGCGGCCTGGGGGTTACCAGCGTCGATGCCGTCGGCGAGAACGGCCCGGTCAAACTGATCTTCACCGTGGCCAAGCGACGCAAGCTCGAAGGGATCATCGACACCATCAAGCGCTTCAACCCGAACGCTTTCTACACCATCGAGGACGTGCGCTTCGTCAAGGAGGCCTTCGTGCCGCCGGTGACCGGCCGCGGCATGGTCCCCTTCCGGGCGCTGCGGATCAGGAAATAGCTTGTATCGAAGTGAATTGTCTGCCTTGGAGGGATTGAGATGCAGAGGACTCTGACGTATTCCGTGTTCTTTATCTCCGGTGCGGCGGCGCTGGTCTACCAGGTTGTCTGGGTCCGGCAGCTATCGCTCGTGTTCGGCGCGTCTCACCTGGCCGTCTCGACGGTGTTGGCCGTCTTCATGGGCGGCATCGCCCTGGGCGGGTACCTGGCGGCACGATATGCAGGCAAAATCCTCAACGGGTTGCGAACCTATGCGCAACTTGAGTTCGGGATTGCAATGGGTGCCGTTCTCTTTCATCTCTATTTGAATATTTACCCGCAGCTCTACACCTTCATGGCAGCACTGGCCCCCTCTTCTCCGGTTTACCTTACCGTTGTTCGTGCCTTGCTGACTGCCGTTGCGCTGCTGCCGATAACTACGATGATGGGAGCCACCCTGCCCATACTCGTCGAGTATTGCGTCGGGAAGAAAGAACAAATCGGGAGCCGCCTGTCTGCACTTTACGCTATCAATACGGTAGGCGCCGTTGCCGGCGTTATCATTGCAGGATTCGTTTTGCTGCCGGCAACAAATGTGAGCACAACGATAATTTTTGCTTTTGTCATGAACCTGGTCGCGGCAGGCTCAGCCTGGATTCTTTCCAAGTGGAACACCGGGCACACAACAACGGAAAAGGAACAATCCACTGCAGGCACCCGCGCCGCTATCAAAGAGATTCCGCTGGCAAATTATGTCCTTCTAGCCACGGCTGTCTCCGGATTCTGCGCTCTCGCTTACGAAGTACTCTGGACCCGCATACTCATCGTCACAATCGTCGCGACAGATTATGTTTTTTCTTCAATTCTTGCAGCCTTTCTTGTCGGAATCGGCAGCGGGGCGGCAATTTACAACCGGCACAAATCCAGGCTGCAGGATTCAGGAATATCGGCACATCAGCTTCTGGGCAGCCTGGGTGCAGCTCATATTGCCATTGGGGCGCTGATCAGTTTGTCTGTCATTGGCCTGTACCAGTTACCGACCTTCTATGTTGCCTTGACGGCAATATTCCAGTCCGTTGGCCTTGATAATTTTCACGCCAGGCAATTGGCCAATCTCGCGGTCGCGTTCATCTACCTGGGTCTGCCGGCCATCATCATGGGAATCAGTTTTCCCCTCGCGGGGGAGGTGCTGGGTCGATACCGCAAAACCCCGGCAAGCACGGTCGGCCAGCTGGCCGCCACGAACACAATCGGAGCCCTCTTCGGCGCCCTGGTCGCAGGCTTTGTCCTTATCCAGACCGTTGGATTCGAGCGCTCGATTCACCTGGTCATCTTGTTGAACATAACCTGCGGTGTGCTGTTGGTCGCCCGGGCAGCAAACAGAAAACTCCTGGTTATTTCCAGCCCCGTCGCCAGTGTCGTGATTGCCGTTGCAGCGATTGCCAACCCGGGCATGCTGCGGGCCTGGGATCAGCACCTGTTTGCGGTTTATCAATCCGACAACCCTCAACTTGCCTACTCCAACGACATCATCGAGCAGGTTCTCAAGAACTACAAAATCCTCTATTACGGCGAGGGAAGTTCGTCCATTGTCTCGGCCGCTGAGCTGGAGGGGATAAAAATATTCAGCACCAACGGTCGAGTTGAAGCGACCAGCCATTTGCAGGACAGGCTGAATCAGCTGGCCCTTGCCCACCTGCCGATGCTTTTGCATCCTGATCCAAAGCAGGTCCTGGTGGTTGGCGGCGGGTCCG
>JBFIMV010000415.1:0-2318 GCA_041611575.1 Desulfuromonadales bacterium
CTGCAACTGAAAGGCTCGGGGCTCACCCCCTACTCGCGCCGTGGCGACGGGCTGGCGGTGTTGCGCTCCTCGGTGCGCGAGTTCCTTTGCAGCGAAGCGATGTTTCATCTCGGGGTGCCGACCACCCGCGCTTTGAGCGTGCTGCTGACCGGCGAGCAGGTCATCCGCGACATGTTCTACGACGGCCATCCGCAATTTGAGCCGGGCGCCGTGGTCTGCCGGGTAGCCCCCTCCTTCACCCGCTTCGGCAGCTTTGAAATTTTCACCTCGCGCGACGATATTGACACGTTGCGTCAGCTGCTCGACTACACCATCTGCACGGATTTTCCCCACCTCGGCGAACCCTCGCCGGACGTATACCTGCAATGGTTCGAGGAGGTCTGCCGCAGCACCGCCGAAATGATCGTCCACTGGATGCGCGTCGGCTTTGTCCACGGCGTTATGAATACCGACAACATGTCGGTCCTCGGCCTGACCATCGACTACGGCCCCTACGGCTGGCTGGATGATTACGATCCCGACTGGACGCCCAACACCACCGACGCCGCGAATCGCCGTTACCGTTTCGGCAACCAGCCGCAGATCGCCCTGTGGAACCTCGCCCAGCTGGCGAACGCCATCTATCCGCTCATCGAGCAGGCCGCCCCCCTGGAGACGGCGCTGCAACTCTATGGTGACTGCTACAGGCAGGGTTGGCAGGCGATGATGGCGCAGAAACTGGGGCTGAAAACCTTCGACCCGGCCACCGACCTGCTGTTGATGACCGAACTGGACAGGGTCTTGCGACTGACGGAAACCGACATGACGATCTTCTACCGCCGACTGGCCGACCTGGCACCGGGCGAGGGTCAGGATGATGACAGCCTGCTTGCCCCTCTGCGCGAAGCCTACTACCGGCCAGAGGGGTTGACCGGGCCGGAAAAACGTCAAATCTGCGACTGGCTGCTCGCTTATCTGCAACGGGTCGCACAAGACGGTTTGAGCGTCGAAGCACGCCGGCTACGGATGAACGCCGTGAACCCGAAATACGTGCTGCGCAACTATCTGGCGCAGTTGGCGATCGATAAAGCTGAGGCCGGCGATTACAGCCTGGTAAAAGAGTTGCTTGAGGTGATGCGCCACCCTTATGCGGAGCAACCGGGCAAAGAAGAGTTTGCTCAAAGGCGGCCCGATTGGGCGCGACACCGTGCGGGGTGTTCGATGCTGTCCTGCAGTTCCTGACTCAACGCCCCCTGGTGCCTTGGCGGCACGCCACATGCTGACTGATTGATCCTATTTTCAAACTCATAACCCAATTGAAGGTCAACACATTACAACGCAAAGACGCCAAGGAGCAGAGAAAGGCGCGAAGAATATCGCTCCCATTCGCTAGTTTATTCATGCTTTTGCTCTGCGCCTTGCCTTTATTCTCTGCGTCTTTGTGTTCATAATATTTTTTCAGTCAGTTAGCAGGCCTACCAGAGAAAGTTCTTCAAGCCGGTGAAAAAAATCTGCGCGGCGATCGCCGAGACGAACAGCCCGGTCAGCTTGGTGAGGATCGACAACCCCTGCTGCCCGAGGACACGCTCGAAATACCCGGCAACAGACAGCAGACCACCGACTGCGAGGACGGCGCACAACAGGGCCAGGCTGGCGGTGATCTTCTCGGGCACGGTCTTGAGCCCGGCCCCCATGACCATGAGAGCGCCAATGGTGCCGGGGCCGACGGTGATCGGAATCGCCAGGGGGACGACGGCCACGTCTTCCCTGGAGTCCTGCGGGGAGACGGTCGTCTTGCCCTGGATCATCGCGATCGCCGAAATGAAGAGGACGGCTCCGGCGCCGATGCGGAAGGCGTCGAGCGTGATGCCGAACAGGTCGAAGATGTAAGTGCCGAACAGGAAGACGGCGAAGCAGGTCAACCCGACCGCCAGGGTCACCTTGATGCCGGTCCGCTGCCGCACGGCCGGCGAATCATCCTTGGTCAGCGACAGGAATGCCGAGATGACGAAAAACGGCGTGAAGATCATGAATATCTTGAGAAAGACGTTGACGAACAGAGTGAGCATAGTGGCCTCTTCAGATTATCCGTCTTATTAACCTCATTGCCACCAAGGCACTAAGACACCAAGAAAACCAGGTCTCAGGGAGAAACAAACCCAATAACCCCCTTGTTTGAAATGCTTGTTACTACCTTGGTGACTTGGTGTCTTCGTGGCCTGATTTATCTTGCGGTTATCAGCCCGTAGACTTCATACAGAATATTGCGCTTTCACATAAAAGACCAGCCCTGTCACTGTCAGGGCGATGCCGATGAAGCCGAGCGAACCGGGCATGGC
>JBFIMV010000416.1:0-2301 GCA_041611575.1 Desulfuromonadales bacterium
CCGCCAGTTTCTCGCCTCGATCACCCTGGCGGACCTGACGGATGAAGCCAGGGAAAAGTTGGAAATGAAGTCATAAATTCAAGTTTTGAGTTTCGAGTTTTGAGTGAAGATCAATAAATTGAAGAATAACAACTGAAATGCTGCTCAGTAGGTATTGAAATTGAACCTAGTTTATAAACAACTTAAAACTTAAAACTGCTCTCTCTGGAGGATATAAGGTGAAACCGATTTATCTCGACTACAACGCCACCTCGCCGGTGCGGCCCGAAGTCCTTGACGCGATGCTCCCCTTTTACCGGGAGCAATTCGGCAACCCTTCGAGCGTTCACTGGGCCGGCCGCCAGGTCGCCGGGGCGCTGGAGAAGGCCCGCGAGCAGGTGGCGACCCTGATCAACGCCTCGCCGGCGGAGATCGTCTTCATCTCCTGTGGCAGCGAAGGCGACAACATGGCCATCAAGGGGACCTTGAGCGCCCTGCGCGACAAGGGCAACCACATCATCACCACGGCGGTGGAGCACCCGGCGGTCCTCGAGACCTGCAAGGCCCTGGAAAAGGACGGTTATGACGTGACCTACCTGCCGGTCGACAAGGACGGCCTGCTCGACGTGGCCGACCTGGAAAAAGCCATCACCGCCAGGACCGTGCTGATCTCCATCATGTGGGCCAACAACGAAACCGGCAACCTCTACCCGATCGAGGAGATCGGCGCCATCGCCCGCAAGTACAACATCCGCTTCCACACCGACGCCGTTCAGGCGATCGGCAAGGTGCCGGTCGACGTGCAGCAGGCCAAGGTCGACCTGCTGGTCCTCTCCGGCCACAAGCTCGGCGCGCCCAAGGGCGTCGCGGCGATCTACGTGCGCCGCGGCACGCGCATGACGCCGCTGCTGCATGGCGGCCACCAGGAGCGCAACCGGCGGGCCGGCACCCAGAACGTCGCCGGCATCGTCGGCCTCGGCAAGGCCTGCGAGATGGCCGGCGCGGAGCTCGCCGAATACAGCAAGCGCGTGCGTCAGCTGCGTGACCGGCTCGAGGACGGCATCATCGCCCAGGTCCCCGACATCAAGCTCAACGGTACCCCGGACCGCGACCTGCGCCTGCCGAACACCCTGAACGTCAGCTTTGCCTACATCGAGGGCGAGTCGCTGCTGCTCAACCTCGACATGTTCGGCATCGCCGCCTCGTCCGGCTCGGCCTGCACCTCAGGTTCGCTCGAACCCTCCCACGTCATGGGGGCGATGTGCGTCGAGGTCACCCTGGCCCATTCGAGCACCCGCTTCAGCCTCGGCCCCGAAACGACCGCAGCGGAGATCGACAAAGTCCTCGAGGTCCTGCCGGCCACGGTGCAGCGCCTGCGCGACATGAGCCCGCTCTACAACTGCGGCCGTACCGCGGTAGGGTGCGAGACGTGTGAGACGATAAGAAGGATCTAGGAATGGGAAGCGAGAAGTGGGAAGCGGGAAGAGTCTTGCTGGCCTAACCTCGCGCCTCGCACCTCGCACCTCGCACCTCGCGCCTCGTTTCTTATGGTCAGAGGGCAAAATCAATAAGCAGAAGCACTTCAATTCTAAGGAGTCATCGATATGTACACCGATAAAGTCATGGACCATTTCACCAACCCGCGCAACGTCGGCGAGATCGAGAACGCCGACGGGGTGGGGGAGGTCGGCAACGCCTCCTGCGGCGACATCATGAAGATCTTCCTCAAGGTCGAGGACAACGTCATCAAGGACGTCAAGTTCAAGACCTTCGGTTGCGGCGCGGCGATCGCGACCTCGTCGATGGTCACCGAGATGGCGCTCGGCAAGACCATCGAGGAGGCCCTCGAGCTCTCCAACCAGGCCGTGGCCGAGGCCCTCGACGGCCTGCCGGCGCAGAAGATGCACTGCTCGAACCTGGCCGCCGACGCATTGCACGAGGCGATTAAAAACTACAAGGAAACAAACAAGTAAATCTTATTGTTTGAAGTAACTTGTTAGCAGGTTCGGATGTGGGGACAGGATTCAATCCTGTCCCCATATGACGTGTTGAAAGGGACAGGAATATTACTGTCCCTTTTTAAAGCTTCTGGGGATTCATGGTTTTGTCTCCAGACCCCAGTCTCCAACCCCCAGCACCAGAACGAAATATGATCGAGCCGGGTAAAAGAGTGGTCGTCGCCATGAGCGGCGGGGTCGATTCGTCGGTCGCCGCGGCTCTGCTCAAGGAGCAGGGCTGCGAGGTGATCGGCATGACCATGCAGATCTGGGACTATTCGACCTTCACCGAACAGCATGGCGAAGGGTTCGGCACCTGCTGCTC
>JBFIMV010000417.1:0-2299 GCA_041611575.1 Desulfuromonadales bacterium
GAAGACAGCCCCTGGACGACGCCGTTTTGCAGATCGATCGCGTTGCTGATCTCACCAGCATACTTGATCAGATACAGAATCGGGGCAAAGGTCTCTTCCTGGACGATCTCGTAGTGGTTTTCGACTTCGACGATTGCCGGCTTGACGTAACAGCCCGACGCATACCCTGAGCCCTCCAGGACCTCACCGCCGCAAACCAGCCTGCCCCCCTCGTCCCCGGCACGCACCAGCGCCTTCTTGAAATCGCTGACCGCTCCCTGGTCGATCAGCGGTCCGACGTGGTTGGTCTCGTCCAGCGGGTCACCGATCTTCAGTCCGGAATACGCCTTGATGAGGGCCTCCTTGACCTTGTCGTAAATCGACTCGTGGACGATGAGGCGACGGGTCGAGGTGCAGCGCTGCCCGGCGGTGCCGACGGCGCCGAAGACGATCGCCGGCAGGGCCATCTTCAGATCGGCCTGCGGCGTGAGGATGATGGCGTTGTTGCCGCCCAGTTCCAGGATCGCCTTGCCGAAGCGCTTGGCGATGACCTGCGCACCATGCCGGCCGACCTCGGTCGAAGCGGTGATGGAAATCAGGGGCACCCTCTTGTCGTTGAGGAGCTTCTCGCCGACCGTCGCGCCACGCCCGATGATCAGGCTGAACAGCCCTTCGGGGAGGCCGTTCTCGCGGATGACATCGGCCAGGATATGCTGCACGGCGATGGCGCTCAGAGGGGTCTTTGAAGAGGGTTTCCAGAGGTTGGTGTCGCCGCAGACGGTGGCGATCATGGCGTTCCAGGACCACACCGCCACCGGAAAGTTGAAGGCGGAAATGGTGCCGACGATGCCCAGCGGATGGTACTGATCGTACATCCGGTGATGTTCGCGTTCCGAGACCATGGTGTAGCCGTAGAGCTGGCGCGACTGGCCGACGGCGAAATCGCAGATGTCGATCATCTCCTGGACCTCGCCTTTGCCTTCCTGCAGGGATTTGCCCATCTCGTAGGAGACCAGCGTGCCGAGATCCTCCTTGTGCTTGCGCAGCTGCTGCCCTATCTGGCGCACAATTTCGCCGCGCTTGGGCGCCGGGACCAGGCGCCATGCCCTGAAAGCGGCCTCACCCCTGGCGACGATCCGTTCATAATCCTGCTCTGAGGCGAGGTAGACGCTGGCGATGGTCTTGCCGTCCACCGGCGAGACGACGGCCAACTCTCCCTGGTCCGTCGTTTCAAGCCAGTCGAGCCCCGTGGAGGCGCCGAAGTTCTTCTCTTTGATGCCGAGTCTTTTCAAGAAGTCCATGATCGTTTCCTTTGCCATTGAAGTGACATCGCGTTATTGAATCAAAAATTACCGGGAATGCATGCGGCCGCTCAGGCCCCCGTCGATCTGCCGCCATGGGGAAGCCCGGAGTAGAGGCGGCCGTTGCTGGTCTGCAGGAAGGTCTCGAGGGGCACGTCTTCCTGCTTGATGAACCCTTTGCCTGGCAGCGAGCCGTTGCTGACCAGCTCGATCACGGCACAGGCGGAAGCCGCCGTGGTCCAGGAAATGGCCCGCCATTGACGCCCGGCGATTTCTACCGGGTAGTAGGCCTTGACGAACTCCTCGCGAGCCAGCTTGCCCTGCTGCCAACCTTCCGCTGAAGCATGCACGTAGACCACGTCATCGTTCACCGGCGGCTTCGCATTGACCAGGATCTCGCCGGCCTTCGCGCGGTCCTCACGCAGCAGCAGCTCGTGAAAGAAGAAGTTCATCAGCTTGGCGTGGCCCGGATAGCGGATCGACTTGTAGTCCAGGTTCTCCACCTTGCCGGCATAGGTCTCGCACATGGTGCCCAGGCCTCCGGAGGTGGTAAAGGCCTCCAGCTGGTTGCCGTTGATGACGATCTTTTCCAGCCACTCCAGCGGGGAAACCAGCTTGTGCTGGCCGTTTTCGATCACCTCGCAGTCGTTGAGATACTCGTTGACCACGCCTTCTGGTGACCAGTTGAAGGCATAGGAGAGCAGGCCGGTGGGATGGCAGGGGAGCGCGCCGACACGCAGCTTGATGCTCCTGGTCTTGTCAAACTTGTTGGCGAGGAAGGCCCCTGCAATGGCGATGAACCCCGGAGCCAGGCCGCATTGAGGCGCCATGACCGCCGTCGAGGACTTGCTCATCGCGATAATGGACTTGGTTGTTTGCACATCCTCCGTCAGGTCGAAATAATGGACACCCAGGCGGTTGGCCACGGTGGCCACACCGAGGTTGTAGTTGTAAGGCAGGCAGGAGACCACCGTATCGAAGTTGGCCATCAGGCTCGTCAGCTGGTCAGCATCGCCTAC
>JBFIMV010000418.1:0-2289 GCA_041611575.1 Desulfuromonadales bacterium
CCAGCAACAGAAATCCCTGCAAGGTGATGTCTCATGCACGTGCAGATCGAAATCTACACCAAGAGTTTCTGCTCCTACTGCCAACGGGCCAAGGACCTGCTGCGCATCAAGGGGGTGGCCTTCACCGAGTACGATATCACCGCGGACGCTGAAAAGGCAGCAGAAATGCACCGACGCAGCGCTCAGCGGACCGTCCCGGGGATCTTTATCAACAACGAGCCGATCGGCGGCTGTTCAGAGCTTTTCGCGCTCGACGAGCAGGGCAAGCTCAATCCCCTGCTCGGCCTCATCATTTCACCTGCCGAATCGTTTCAATGAGCTCCACCGCCAGGTCCACCTTGCCAAACGGCGGAATCAGGTAATATCCACCCAATCCAGCCCGCTGCCCGGCCGCCACCATTTCCCGGGCGATGCCCATCCCCTCTGCTACCCCGGCGCTGCCATTTTTCCCGCGCATTCTCCGCCGGACCTCCTCGGGAAGGCGGATACCCGGCACCTCGTTGTGTAAAAACTCGGCATTGCGTTCACTCACCAGCGGCAGGATCCCCATGAGGACCGGGATACCGAAAGCTGCTGTCAGCCGCATCATGCGCTCCAGGGTCTCCTGGTCGTAAACCGGCTGGGTCTGGATGAAGCGCGCCCCGGCGGCAATCTTCTTCTCCAGCTTGCGCAGCTGGCCTTCCATTTCGGCGACGTTCGGGTTGAAGGCGGCGCCGAGCAGGAAGGAGGTCCGTCCCCCGAGATCGGCGCCGTAGGTCGTTGCCCCGTGATTGAGCGCCTGCAGGAGTTTGAGCAGACCGACGGAGTTGACGTCGAAGACATTCGTGGCGCCGCTCTCTCCACCGATAGCCACCGGATCACCGGTGACGGCGAGGATCGAGCGGATACCGAGCAGGTGGGCTCCCATCAATTCGGAATGCAGGCCGATCAGGTTGCGATCGCGGCCGGTCACGTGGACGATGACTTCGACCCCGGTCTCCTGCTGGATGCGACTGCCGAGGGCCAGGTTGCCCATGCGGATGCGCGCCAGGGGGTTTTCGGCCAGGTTGATGGCATTGACCCCGGCTGCCGCAAGGGTGCGGGCCCTATCGAGAGTCCGGGCAACGTCCGGTCCCCTGGGGGCGTCGAGCTCGACGGTGACGACCGGGCGCTTTCCCCAGTCAGACAGGAAGTTGCGGGGCGCGACAGGGATGGGAGGTGCGGGCGATGGCTTGGCCAGCGGGGCGGCGTATGACCGGCGCGGTCCCGGAGGCTGACCGGCAAGCTTCCTTGCCAGGGCCTGGATGTGTTCCGGACCGGTGCCGCAGCAGCCGCCGATCAATCCGGCGCCGGTGGTGGCCATGTCACGGCCGAGAGTGGCGAAATAGTCGGGGGTCGCCAGGTAGAGATGGCGGCCGTTGACATATTCTGGAAAACCCGAGTTGGGAAACGCCGAGAGCGGCAGGTCGGTAGCCGCCGCCAGCCGCGAAAGGACCTGGAGAAGCTCGCGCGGGCCGGCCCCGCAGTTGGCGCCGATGGCGGCCGGTTCAGACTGGGCCAGTCGCTCGGCAGCGATTTCGACGGTCAGACCATCGCCAGTGAACCCCCCCTCGTTGAACGCCAGCTGGGCGATGGCCGGCAGCCCGGTCTCTCCGGCGACGTCGAGCGCCACCAGCAGGTCGGCGACGCTGCTGAAGGTCTCGAGCAGGAAGCAGTCGACGCCGCCCTCGGCCAACGCAGTCATCTGCTCGCGAAAGATTGCGGCGAGCTGTTGATCGTCAGGCTCCGGCCCTGCTCCACGCGGGCGGACCACCGGCCCGACCGAACCGGCGACCCATCGGTCCTCGCCGGCAGCGGCCCGCGCCAGGGCGGCCCCGGCCTGGTTGATCTGACGGGTTTTCCCGGCGAGGCCGTAGCCTTCGAGGCGCAGGCGGTTGGCGCCGAAGGTGTTGGTTTCGATGATCTCGGCGCCGGCGGCGACGTAGTCCCGATGCACCTGGCTGACCAATGCAGGGTCGATCAGGTTGAGATATTCAAAGACCGCGTCGAGGGGTGCGCCGCGGTGGTAGAGCTGGGTGCCCATGCCACCGTCAGCGATGATGACGGGGCCGTTCTGCAGGCGCTCGCGGAGCTGTTGCTGGCGGTTCGGGTTCACGACAATCCTTTGCTGAAGGCGCCTCTGAAGGGTGGGCGCTCAATCGGGTCGCCCAGCCGGCTTTATTCTTTCGGTTCTATAACCAAAACAAAGGCTCGAATCTTTTCAACGCAAAGACGCAGAGATAAAGGGCAAGGCGCAAAGTAAAAACGTAC
>JBFIMV010000419.1:0-2287 GCA_041611575.1 Desulfuromonadales bacterium
CAGGTGATGGCAACGAAACCGATGCCGAAGTAGAGCATCGACTGCTGCAGGCCGTAAGCACCGAGCAGGAACTGGGCGAGCGGTGCAATGTAGACCGAAGCGAGACCGAAACCGGCGACGACGATGCCGGCAATCAATCCGGTCTTGGCCGGCGGAAACCACTTGAGCGCCGGCGGAGTTGCCGCCGAATAACCGAAACCGATTCCCATCCCCGCAAGCACCCCGAACCCCAGAATCCAGGCCCAGTAGTTGGTCGTCTGGGAAATCCAGACAAAACCGGCGCCGACCATCAGCCCGCCGATCATGCAGGTGACCCGCGGGCCGAATTTGTCCTGGACCTTGCCGGCCAGGATCATCGCTGCAGCGAACATCAGGCAGGCGGTTGCGTAGGGGTCATTGATCGAGGCTTTGTCCCAGGTGAAGGCGCCGGAGCCACCGGCGTTGATCGATTCGGCAATCGCCCCCTTGAAGATACTCCAGGTATAGAGAATGCCGAGAGCCAGGTTGATGGCCGTACCGGCGAGGACGACCGTCCAGCCGCGCCGTGAGGAGTGGGTCTGCTGCGTCATTGTTGCCTCCTTGCTGATGTGTATGGGGGATTCCAACCCGTAAAGCGTCAGTTGTCGCACCCGGTGGGACAGGGGCCAATGACCGCGGATGTCGTCGATGACCGGCTTGCCTGCACGTCCCGACTCTGCTTGTTGCATAGCCCTCCATCCTTTCCGGATCCAAACAGCCCGCGACCTGCGGGTGCGCTGTTTCGTGACGATCTGGAATCGCAACTCGCATACCAAGGCAGCAAGCTCAATAAAAATGATTTTCTTGTTTGATTTCAGATACCTGGAGATGAGAAGCAGTAAACTGGGGAACGCAGGGAAAGAAAGCGTTTTTGCAATTATGCAAATAACCGTCATGAACCGGGCGCGACTTGGCGAAACCGGCTTTACCAGGGGGAACCTGACAATCAGGGCGTTGCCTGCTGTTGCGGGGACACGGGGACGAATCTAAACCGATGTTTTGCACTGCTGCGAGGCAGACTCCCCCGATTCGCATTCCTGCAAAAAGGCGGAGAGCACAGACAGGTCACCAGCTTCCAGCCTGTTGCACGGCCGGTGACCTGGGGTCACGAGGCACGAGTTTGATGAAAATGTTTTATTTTGACTTCCCTGAAGACCCCGTAATAAAACAGTGTAGGCAGCATGAGCGCTTCGCCCCACCCTCACGACCGACAGTCATCGCAAACGGGCATCCGCATGGCTCCGACCGAACTCAAGATCGACTGGCTTTTCCGGCTGAAGAGAAATCTCCTGCTCTCCATTCTTGCGGTCCTTGCCGTCACCATCACGGTGACCATGCTGTTCATTGCCATCAAGCTTCGCAGCGCCCTTGAAGATGACAGCAAGGTCAAGACCCGGGAGCTGGCGACCACGATCCTCACCAGTCTCAATCACCTGATGCTCTTGCAAGCGACCGAGATCATCCAGGAGACCCTCGAAGAGACAGTGACCGGCAGCCCTTCGGTCAAGCACGCATTTATCATCAACGGCAAGGGGGAGATCGTCTACTCGTCCGAGAAGGGCGAGGTCGGCACGCTCCTCGACCGACAGACAGAGGAGACCTGCCGCGTCTGTCACGACCGGATCGAACAGAACCTTGATGCCAGGGCGGTTGTATTGCAGACCAACGGCAGCAGCCACCGCAACATCACCCTCATTGCCAACGGGGAAACCTGCCAGGGCTGCCACGCGGACGACGGTCCGATCATTGGCAAACTCATCATCGATCGATCGCTTGCCACCACCGACAGCCTGATCACCGGCATCGAGCTGATCATCTTCGGCTCCGGGCTCGTCTGCCTGGTCATCCTGGTCCCCCTCTTCTCGCGGATGCTGTCAAAAGGGATCAACCGCTACATCCTCGAGATATTCACCCGCAATGAAGAGCTGCGCCTCCTCTACGTCATGGTGGAACGGCTGAGCATGACCCTTGACATGGAACTGCTCAAGGAGATCGTTATCGAGATATTCAGAGACATCCTCGAAGCGGAAGAGGTCAACCTTTGCCTGGCCCGCGGCGACCAGGACTACAGTTCCTCGTCCTGGTCATCGGCGACCGGCCGGATCGAACGCTGCAAGATCTCTGCGGACGGCACAGGTTCGCCTTTGCAGCGCTGGCTGAGAAGAGAACTTGAGGAGACAGAGGTTGCGGCGGATGGACGGGGAATCTGCATGCCGATCAGCAAGGGCGGACACCGCCTGGCCCTGATCGTCGCACGCAGGAATTCGGG
>JBFIMV010000420.1:0-2274 GCA_041611575.1 Desulfuromonadales bacterium
AAGGCTGTCAAGCTGCCTTTTACCTGGTTCATTCGATGTCTCCCGGAGTCGATGATTTTGCTTCGGCAGACCGGCTGGCGGCGAAAAATATGGCGATAGCCGCAACCGAGGCGGGCCTGCTTCGCATCGTTTATCTCGGCGGGCTTGGCGAGGAAGACCCGACACTCAGCCATCATCTGCAGTCGCGCCACGAAGTCGATCGCATCCTGCGCCTCGGCAAGGTCCCCGTCACGACCTTTCGCGCCGCCATGATCATCGGCTCGGGCAGCGCCTCCTTCGAAATCCTGCGCTACCTGGTAGACCGGTTGCCGGTGATGATCACCCCCCGCTGGATAGCGACGCCGTGCCAGCCGGTCGCAATTCGCAACGTGCTGCATTACCTGGTCGCCTGCCTGGAAAACGACGAGACGCTCGGTGAAGCCTTCGACATCGGCATGGAAGAGGTCGTCGACTACCGGCAGTTGATGATCCTCTATGCCGAGGAGGCCGGCCTGCACAAGCGGCTGATCATCCCCGTGCCGGTCCTGACCCCGCGCCTGTCATCGTACTGGATCCATCTCGTGACGCCGGTGCCGGCCTCGCTCGCCCGGCCCTTGGCCGAAGGACTGAGCAACCCGGTCCTGTGTCGGGATACGCGCATCCGCCGGATTCTCCCCCAGGACCTGCTCGACTGCCGCAGGGCGATCCGGTTTGCCCTGGAGAAGATGCGCCTGTTGCAGGTGGAGAGCTCCTGGAGCGATGCCGGGAGGGTGCTGCCGGTGGAGTGGAGCACGGTCGACGACCCGTCATGGGCCGGTGGGACGATCTTCCGTGATGATCGACGCATCATCGTCAGGGCCGCTGCCGAACGTTGCTGGCCGGCGGTGGTCGGCATCGGCGGGCGCACTGGCTGGTATTATGCCGACTGGTTGTGGCACCTTCGCGGTTGGATCGACCGGCTGGCGGGCGGCCCGGGTCTCAGCCGGGGGAGGCGCGACCCGAAGCAGGTCCGGCAGGGCGACGCCCTGGACTTCTGGCGGGTGATCGCCGTCGAACCGGAATACCGTCTCAAGCTGGTCGCAGAGATGAAGCTTCCCGGCGAGGCGGTCCTCGAACTGCTGCTGACAGAATGCACCGACGGCACCACGGAAATCAGGCAGCATGCGCGCTTCAAGCCGCACGGCCTGTTCGGCCTGCTCTACTGGTATGCCGTCCTGCCGTTCCACAACCGGGTTTTCGTCGGCATGCTCAAGGGGATCGCAAGGGCGTCGGATGCCGAAATCGTGCAGGCGCCGCAGTCTTTACGCTGATTCTTCTGCCTTCGTCCGAGCAGACCAGGGCGTGGTTGTCTTACCCTTCTTGACAGAGGAGCCCGGATGGTTTTCCCCTCAACAGGACGCCTTGCATACAGCCAGGAGCTGCCGCTGACCCTGGCGGAAGCCTGGGAGTTCTTTTCCCGGCCGGAGAACCTGGCGCGCATCACGCCGCCCGAGCTTGGCTTCGAGGTGACTTCGGAGTTGCCGGAGAAGATGTACGCGGGGATGATCGTCACCTACTGCATCGTTGTCCTGCCGGGAGTGAAGGTCCCCTGGGTGACCGAAATCACCCAGGTGCGCGAACCCGAATATTTTGTCGATGAGCAGCGCAGCGGCCCCTATCGGCTCTGGCACCACCAGCATCACTTCGAAGCTGTCCCCGGCGGCGTCCGCATGACCGACCTGGTGCACTACCAGCTCCCTTTCGGCAAGGTCGGAGATGTCCTTGCGGGTGGGCTGGTCCGTCGCCGACTCGAGAGAATCTTCACTTACCGCAGGGAGACCCTGGAAAACCTGTTTGGTCTATTGTAGCTGCTTCTCTCTCTCCTCTTGAGCCCTGTTGGACTCTCACCGACTGTTCTTCTCCCGGGTCAGGACGATCGAGCTGAATTCCACCAGCATACGGTTTTTTACGACCCTCAGCCCTTGCCGCTCATAAGCCTGCCGCACATCGAAATTGTATTCCCACAATATTCCCGAGAGCAGGAGCGTGCCGCCCGGCGCGAGGCGCTTCGCCACCGACTTCGCCAGCGCCAGCAGAATGTCGCCGTAGATGTTGGCGAGGATGAAATCGAAGGAGGATTCGCTGACGGCATCGAGAGTGCCGATGATAGGTGTGACCCGGTCGCCGAAGCCGTTCAGCCGGCCGTTATGCTCGGCCGCCGCGACCGCCCGGGGGTCGATGTCGACGCAGACGGCATTGTTGGCACCGAGCTTCAGGGCGGCGATCGCCAGGATGCCGGTGCCGCTGCCCAGGTCG
>JBFIMV010000421.1:0-2266 GCA_041611575.1 Desulfuromonadales bacterium
GATTTGACCTTTCCTTTTTAATCCTGTAAGGTTCTCCCCTTGAGGCGACACCCAGCCAGGGTGTTCCAGCCGTCAATCCGCAATATCGGGGTGTCTCGCATCAGCCACGACACGCCGCTCTCACTGGGCAGCACCTGTTTTCGGTTCTCCTCCGAAAAGCCAGGTCGCGGGTTGCCCAGCCGCATGACAATAAATCAGAAACTCGATTGGGCACGCCGTCGCGTGCAACACCCTCCCAGGTTGTCACCTCGGCGCTGTCCTACGTCCTTAACTATCAGGAAATTTGCGTCCTGATTGTTGAGCTATGAGGAGCATTGATGCCCGAACAAGCCGTGAAACTGCGCGTGGAAAATGTCAGCAAGATATTCGGGGCCAGCCCGAAGAAGGCCCTGAAAATGCTCAAGGAAGGGGCGGACAAGGAGACCATTCATGCCAAGACCGGCATGACCGTCGGGGTCTGTAACGCCAGCTTCGAAATTTATACCGGTGAAATTTTCGTCATCATGGGGCTGTCCGGTTCCGGAAAGTCGACCATGGTGCGGATGCTCAACCGGCTGATTGAGCCGACGGTCGGCAAGGTGCTCATCGACGGCGAAGACATTGTCACCAAGAATGACGAAGAGCTGGTCAGGCTGCGCCGGGCCAAGCTGAGCATGGTCTTCCAGTCTTTTGCCCTGATGCCGCACATGTCCGTGCTGCAGAATGCCGCCTTCGGCCTGGAGCTGTCCGGAGTCGACCGGCAGACCAGGGAAAGAAGAGCCCTCGAGGCCCTGGAGCAGGTCGGCCTTGAAGCCTGGGCGAACAGTCGGCCGAACGAACTTTCGGGTGGCATGCAGCAGCGGGTCGGCCTGGCACGCGGGCTGGCCGTCGACCCTGACATTCTGCTGATGGATGAGGCCTTTTCCGCCCTGGACCCGCTGATCCGCACCGAAATGCAGGATGAGCTGCTCAAGCTGCAGGCCAAGGCCAAGCGGACCATCGTCTTCATCTCTCATGACCTCGACGAGGCGATGCGCATCGGCGACCGGATCGCCATCATGGAAGGCGGGCGCGTGGTGCAGGTCGGCACCCCGGAAGAGATTCTGCAGAACCCGGCTGACGACTACGTCAAGGCTTTTTTCCGTGGTGTTGACCCGACCAATATCCTGACGGCCGGAGACATCGCCAGCGACACCCATGTCACCATACCGGTCACGGACGGCAAGAACCCCCGAGCTGCGCTGCAGCGCCTGATCCGCAACGACCGCGACTACGGCTATGTGATCAACAGTGAACGCCAGTTCCAGGGGATCGTCTCGGCGGAGTCCCTGCGGGAGCTTCTCGACCGGCAGGCCACGGAGCCGTTGATCCGCAATGCCTATATCGACGATGCGGTCACGGCGCGGGCGAGCGATTCAATGCAGGATATCCTGCCCGAGGTGGCCCGTCACCCCTGGGCGCTGCCGATCCTGGACGATAACGGCCGCTACCTCGGGGCCATCTCCAAGAACCTGTTCCTGCGCACCCTGCATCGCAACCAGAACGGTGAAACGCCCACGCCAACAACGTCCAACGATGGAGTCAAATAACTGATGAGCTTTTTGAATTTTGATAAAAAACTGATCCCGCTGGACGAGTGGGTGCAAACCTTTGTCGACTGGCTGGTGTTCAACCACCGCGATATCTTCCAGGCGATCAAGGCGCCGATCGAGCTCTGCCTGAAAGGCTTCGAGTGGTTTTTCACCGCGCTGCCACCCGAGGTGGTCGTCCTGCTTTTCGCCCTGGCGGCCTGGCGATTTGCCGGGAAAAGAGTCACGCTCTTTACCGTGATCACCCTGCTGCTCGTCGGCTATCTCGGTCTCTGGCAGGAGACCATGATTACTCTGGCCATGGTGATCAGCTCGGTGTTTTTCTGTGCCCTGGCCGGGATTCCGCTCGGTGTCCTGTCCGGTCGCAGCGACCGTTTCGAACTGTTGCTGCGACCGGCGCTCGACGCCATGCAGACCATCCCCCCCTTCGTCTACCTGGTGCCGGTTGTCATGCTGTTCAGTATCGGCACCGTGTCCGGAATCCTGGCGACGATCGTGTTCGCCCTGCCGCCGATCGTACGCCTGACCAGCCTCGGCATTCGCCAGGTCCATCCGGAGCTCATCGAGGCGGCGCTGGCCTTCGGCGCCACCCCCTGGCAGGTGCTGCGCAAAGTCCAGTTCCCCCTGGCCCTGCCTTCGATCATGGCCGGGCTCAACCAAACCCTGATGATGGCCCTGTCCATGGTGGTGATCGCCGC
>JBFIMV010000422.1:0-2261 GCA_041611575.1 Desulfuromonadales bacterium
GCACCGTGTCGATGCCCGGGCCAAGGTGCTGACGACCCTGGTGTTTATCGTCTGCGTCGTCTCCTTCGGCCGCTATGAACTGGCGGCCATGCTCCCCTTCTGCCTTTATCCTGTCGCTCTCCTGGCCTATGGGAATCTTCCTGCCGGTTACATAGCGCGCAAAACCGCCGTCGTCATCCCCTTTGCCGTGCTGGTCGGGCTGTTCAATCCCCTGTTCGACCGGCAGGTTCTGCTGCAGCTCGGCCCCCTCGACATCTGGGGAGGCTGGGTCTCCTGCGCTTCGATTGTCGTCCGGGCCCTTCTCACGGCCTGTGCCGCGATCGTGCTGGTGGCGGTCACCGGCTTCCCGGCGATCTGCGCCGCCCTCGAGCGGTTGGGGATGCCGCGCGTCTTTGCCGTTCAGCTGCTTTTTCTCCACCGCTACATCTTCGTCCTCGCTGACGAGGCGGTCCGGGTGGTCCGCGCCCGCCAGCTGCGCGCCGGTGGCCGCAAGAGGCCCGGAATCAACCAGTTCGGGCCGATGGTCGGCCATCTGCTGCTGCGCACCTGGGAGCGGGCCGAAAGGGTGCACATGGCGATGCTCGCACGTGGTTTCACCGGGGAGATGCACTCCCGCCGCCGGGGGAGTTTTGGCGGGCGAGAATGCCTCTTCCTGCTCGGCTGGTCGCTGCTGTTCATCTCCCTGCGACTGACCAACCTTCCCCGGCTTCTGGGGGGACTACTCACAGGAACCCTGCAATGAGTCATCATATTGTCGAAGTCAAGCAATTGAGCCACGTCTACCCTGACGGTACCGAAGCGCTGCGCGACGTCTCCTTCCGCATTCATCACGGGGAATCGGTCGCCATCATCGGCGCCAACGGCGCCGGGAAATCGACCCTGCTGCTGCATTTGATCGGCTATCTCAACGCCACCGCCGGCAGCATCCGCGTCGGCGATCATCTGCTGAACAAGGACACCCTGTCCGAGGTGCGCCGCTCGGTGGGCATGGTTTTCCAGGACCCTGATGATCAGCTCTTCATGCCGACGGTCTTCGATGACGTCGCCTTCGGCCCCCTGAACCAGGGGTTGAACGTCGAGGACGTTGAGCGGCGCGTCGTCGAAGCGCTCGAACGTGTCGGCGCCCTCGACCTGCGCGACAAGCCGCCATACCACCTCTCCGGCGGCGAAAAAAAACGTGCGGCGATCGCCACGGTGCTCTCCATGGTCCCGGATATCCTGGTTCTCGACGAACCGACCAGCGGCCTTGACCCACGCGCCCGGCGCCAGTTGATGACCTTGCTGCGCGCCTTTCACCACACGCGCATCATCACCACGCACGACCTCGACATGGTGCTCGAGCTGTGCCCGCGCACGATTGTCCTCAACGATGGCAGGGTGATGGCCGATGGTCCGACCCTTGACATCTTCCGGGATGACGCCCTGCTGGCGGCCTGCCACCTGGAGAAGCCTTTTGCCATGCAGGGCTGCCCGGTGTGCTCCCCGGAGGGTCCCGTGCCGGCGGTGGAGGTACAATCCCCCCTGGTTGCCCCTCACGGCGACGGGCATCATGATCACGATCATACCCACTGAGAACGACTTGCAGCCGTTGACAAAAAACAACGTTATATTGTTGAAATACCACATTTTTTTTTAGACCAATCTAACAAGACGCGCTAGTCTTTCTCAGCCGGCTGAGTAAGTAATGGTCTGACCATACAGGTTTCAGTGTCTGGGTCGGCAATTGTCGGGATTCTCCCGCGGCGGTTTGACAAACCCGTTTTTTCCAGCAAGTTTATCAGGTGGCAGCGACGCAACGTTCGTGATCGCTGTTGCCGTCAGCAACCCAATTCCTGCGGAGGGTAGACACCCATGAACATCCATGAGTACCAGGCCAAGGCGATTCTGCGCAACTTCGGGGTTCCGGTCCCCGAAGGGCACGTGGTTTACAACGGCAACGCGGCGCGCGACTGGGCCCGCCGGCTTGGCGACGGCCCCTGGGCGGTCAAGGCGCAGATCCATGCGGGCGGCCGCGGCAAGGGCGGCGGCGTCAAGATTGCCAAGACCCCTGACGAGGTCAAGAAATTCGCCCGCGAAATGTTCGGCATGACGCTGGTCACGCATCAGACCGGCCCGGAAGGCAAGGTCGTCAAGCGCGTCCTGGTTGAAAAGGGTTGCAACATCGCCGACGAATTCTATATCTCCCTGCTGGTCGACCGCACCACCGACAAGGTGACCTTCATGGCCTCGGCCGAAGGCGGCATGGACATCGAGGAAGTGGC
>JBFIMV010000423.1:0-2259 GCA_041611575.1 Desulfuromonadales bacterium
CCCGAATGAGAGCGCCCCTGAATTAACCATGCAACAGAATCAAATTATTTGAAATTACGCAACGCCTCGATCCGCTCCTCAAGCGGCGGATGGGTCATGAACAACCGCCGCAACCCGCTCCCCTTGCTGCCCGAGATGCCGAACGCCGCCATCTGGTCCGGCAGGTGCGGCTGGCCGACGCTGCGCTGCAGCTGCTGCAACGCCGCGATCATCTTCTCGCGCCCGGCGAGGCGGGCGGCGCCGGCGTCGGCGCGGAATTCGCGCTGGCGGCTGAACCAGAAGACGATGACGCTGGCGACGATGCCGAACACCATCTGGGCGATGATCGAGGTGATGATGAACGCCGGGCCGTGGCCGCGCTCGGTCTTGAAGACCAGGCGGTCGACCAGGTGGCCGACGACGCGCGAGGCGACGATGACGAAGGTGTTGACCACCCCCTGGATCAGGGCCAGGGTGATCATGTCGCCGTTGGCGACGTGGCTCACCTCGTGGGCGAGGACCGCTTCGGCCTCGTCACGGTTCATCGCCTGCAGCAGGCCGGTGCTCACCGCCACCAGGGCGTTGTTGCGGCGCGCGCCGGTGGCGAAGGCGTTGACGTCGGGGGCGTTGTAGATCGCCACCTCGGGCATGCCGATGCCGGCGACCTCCGCCTGCCGGCGCACCACCTGCACCAGCCAGGCCTCGGTCTCGTTGGCGGGGGTTTCGATGACCCGCGCTCCGGTGAGCCGCTTGGCGGTCCACTTGGAGATGACGAGCGAGATGAGCGAGCCGCCGAAACCGAAGACCGCGGCGAAGATGATCAGGTTGGTGAGATCGATGCCGATCCCCTGCTCGTCGAGCATACCGCCGACGCCGAGCAGGTTGAGCACGACGCTGAGGATGAAAACGATTGCCAGGTTGGTAATGACGAACAGTGCTACCCTCTTGAACATTTTTTGCTTACCTCCGTTAGGTTGTTGTTTAAACCAGTCCTTTTTCCCTCGCCAGCACCGTCAGGTCGACCCGACTGTCGATCCCCAGCTTGCGATAGACGTTGGACAGGTGAATCTTGACCGTCCCTTCACTGATGAACAGCCGCTCGCCGATCTCGCGGTTGCTCAGTCCGACCGCCACCAGCTGCACCGTGGCGATCTCGCGCGGCGACAGGACGCTGGCGACCTGCTTCACCCCGGCCTCGCGGCGCAGGATCTTCTCCATGGCGCGACTGAAGGACTCCTTTTCCAGCCACTGCCCTCCCGCCTGCACCTTGCGCACGCACTGCATGAGCAGATAAACGGGCATGCTCTTGAGCACCACGCCGTCGACCGCAAGCCGCAGCGCCGTCGCCGCCTGCTCGGAGGTCAAGTGCGAAGCCAGCAGGACGACCCTGGTCGGCAGCTTCAGCTCGCGCATTTTGGCGATCAGGGCCAGCCCGCCGCTTCCCGGCAGGTCCATATCGGTCAACAGTATATCAGGAGAATGCGATTTAACCGCTTCCAGGGCGACATCACTGTGCGCGCACAGCGCCAGGACCTGGATATCCCCCTCGCGCAGGAGCATGCTTTCGAGCCCGAACAGCACGATGGGATGCGGATCTGCCAGCACCAGCTTTAACGACATGCGTCCTCCCCCCTCAACCGGAAACTGCGCATTCAGCCTGTGACTTATTTCAGCATTTGATTACGTTTCTATAACCAAAACAAAGGCTCGAATCTTTTCAACGCAAAGACGCAGACAAAAGGGCAAGTCGCAAAGCAAAACATGAACAAGCCAACGAATGGGAGCGCTTTTCTTCGCGTCTTTCTTTGTCCTTGGCGTCTTTGCGTTGTAATGTGTTGACCTTGCTATTGGGTTAAAAGTCCGCTTGATTATATCGTGTTATCGACGGGAGAAAAATAGAAATCGGAAGCCCCGCGATTTCTCCCGTGACGGACTCTGCGGCTGACTCTGCCTTGCCACCCTGTTATGATATAAGCGATATCACCTGCCGGCGAGATCCTCCACCGGCACGCCGGAGACTGTCTCATGAGCAATCACAGCACCTACACCCTGGTCGTCGGCGCCCTGGTTCGCAACGACAGCGGCGCGGTCCTGCTGGTCCGTCACCCGCAGCGCGGCTGGGAGCTCCCCCAGGGGCGCGTCGAGGACGGCGAGGACCTGCTCGCGGCGCTGCACCGCGAAGTGCGCGAGGAAGCCGGCGTGGAGATCACCTTCGGGACGCTGGCTGCCGTCTGGACCAAGGTCACGGCGCCGCCGGCGCTGATCTTCAACTTCCTGGCC
>JBFIMV010000424.1:0-2254 GCA_041611575.1 Desulfuromonadales bacterium
GGGTTTGCCCAGGCGCCATATGTTCCTGACCCGTTCAGCCATTCGCATGCAAGCCGACAGGGCCTCTCAGCGTGGCGCGGCGTTGCTGCTGATGCTCGTGCTGGTTTCCGTTCTCGGCCTGGCGGCCGGACTTGCCGGCCAGTCCTGGCGCAGTACCATGCAGCAGGCGCGGGAGGCAGAGCTCCTGTGGCGTGGCCTGCAATATCAGCGGGCGATCGCCAGTTACTACTCGGTCAAGCACGGCCCGCAGCAGATGTACCCGGCAAAGCTGGAATACCTGATCCGCGATCCCCGCTTCCCCGGGGTCGTGCGTCACCTGCGCAAGCTCTACCCGGACCCGATGACGGGCGGTGATTGGGAGTTGGTGCGTGATCCGGCCGAACGGATTATCGGCGTGCGCAGCAGCAGCGATCTGGCCCCTTTCAAGCAGGATGGCTTCCCCAAAGAACTGGAAAAGTTGCAGGGGAAGGGGGCCTACAGCGAATGGGAATTCGTCTTCGCGCCGCCGGCAACGAAAGGCGCGACGACTCCGCCGGCAACGACTCCGCCGGCAACGACACCGCAGGCCGCGCCTCCGACGCGCACTGACCCCTAAACCGAGACGCGACGCAATGTTCTTCAAGAGCCTGATTGGCCGAATCGTCATCCTCTCGCTGCTGCTGTTCACCATCGCCATCGGCAGCGTGACGCTCTTTCATATCCGTCGCGAGCACACGCACATCACCCAGAGCAGCCTGGTCACGGCGGACCTCATGCTGTCGGTGATCGAGCGCGCCATCGCCAGTTCCATGAGCACCGGCAACACCCGCGATGTGCAAACCATCCTCGAGATGGTCGGCAACGACGAGCGCCTCTCCGGAGTGCGGATATTCCATCCGGACGGTCGCGTGCTCAAGTCCTCGGAACCCCACGAGATCGGCAGGCGGGTTGACCCGCACAGCCTGGCGACCTTCCTCAGCGGACAGCGCCACGATGTCTACCGCGGGCCGGACGGCAGCGAAGTCCTGGGCGTCGTCAAGCCGATCTTCACCGAGCAGCGCTGCACCCCGTGTCACGGCGTCGGTCGACGCATCATCGGCGTCCTCAACCTCGATCTGTCCCTGTCGGAGCTGGAACAGCAGCTGCTCGAGACCTCCCAGTTTTTCGGGGCGTCCATGCTGCTCATCATTCTGCTGCTGACCGGCGGCATCTCGCTGATATTCCACCGTTTTGTCCGCCAGCCGCTGAGGCGCATGTCGGCCAAGATGGCCCAGGTCGAAGACGGCGACCTCAACGTCAGGCTCGAAGCGCGCAGCGAGGATGAAGTCAGCAATCTCGTGGACAGCTTCAACTCCATGGTCGATCGCTTGCGGCTGGCCAACGAGGAGCTCCAGCAGTGTCATTATCAGCAGATGGAGCGGGTCGACCGACTGGCCTCGGTCGGCGAAATGTCGGCGGGGATCGCCCACGAGATCAAGAACCCGCTCGCCGCCATCAGCGGCGCCATCACCGTGCTGTTCGATGATTTTGCCGCCGATGACCCGCGCCGGGAGGTAGTCGACAAGATCCTTGAGCAGATCGCCCGGCTGGACAAGGCGGCGACCGACCTGCTCTTCTTCGGCCGCCCCGGCAAGCCGACCTGCGAGGCCGTCGACGCCAACGAACTGCTCAACAAGACGATGTTTTTCGTCTCCCAGCACCCGGAAGCGAAAAATGTTCATCAGAGCAAGGAATTTACCCGCAACCTGCCGCCGGTATGGGTTGACGTGAAGCAGCTGCAACAGGTATTTTTTAACGTCATCATCAATGCCATCCAGGCGATGAAGGAGGGCGGCACCCTGTTGCTGACGACCGAGCTGGTCGAAGAGGATGACGGGACATTTGTCCGGGTGCTGGTCGGCGATTCCGGCCCGGGGATCAAACCCGAAGACCTGGAGAAGATTTTTACCCCGTTTTTCACCACCAAGAGCCAGGGGACCGGCCTCGGGCTGGCGATCTGCCGGCAGCTCATGGAGCAGCAGGGCGGCAGCATCGACATACGGAGCCGGCTTGGCGAAGGGACCCGGGTCATCATCAAGCTGCCGGTGAGAGAGGAATCCTCACCGGTCAAGAACGAGGATAAACGTGCGCAAGACGAGAATTCTGGTCGTTGACGACGAACACCTGATCCGCTGGTCGCTGGAACAGTCCCTGAAAAAGCAGGGCTACGAGGTGTCGACCGCCGCCAACGGCGAAGACGCACTGCGCCAGGTGCAGGAGGATCCCCCGGAGCTGA
>JBFIMV010000425.1:0-2239 GCA_041611575.1 Desulfuromonadales bacterium
GCGGCGCCGCACGTCCGGCAGGGCTCGCCGGCCCGGCCGTAGACCCGCAGCTCCCGGGTAAAATAGCCCGGCTTGCCCGCGCTGTCGGCAAAGTCGCGGATGGTCGTGCCGCCGGCGCGGATCGCTTCATCGAGCACCGCGCGGACGGCGTCAACCAGGCGACCCCAGGCCGGCGCGCTCACCCGGCCGGCCGGCTTGCGCGGGTCGATCCCGGCGCGGAACAGCGCCTCGCTGGCGTAGATGTTGCCGACCCCGACGACCACGGCAGCCGTCATCAGGAACGGCTTGACGGCAATGACCCGCCCCCGGGCGCGTTCCTTGAGCCAGGCGGCGGTGAAACCGGGATCGAGCGGCTCCGGTCCCAGCGTTGCCAGCCGCTCATGCAGCAGCGGATCATCCGAGGTCCAGAGCAGCGCACCGAACCGGCGGGAATCGTTGAAGCGCAGCGCGGAGCCGTCGCTGAAAACGAACTCGACGTGGTCATGCTTGCGCCGCGGCTCATCGCCGGGCACCACGCGCAGGTGCCCGGTCATGCCGAGGTGCACGATCAGCGTCCCGCAGGCAAAGCGCAGCAGCAGGTATTTCGACCGGCGCTCGACGGCCAGGACGGTCTCACCGGGGAGCTGCCGCGCCAGGCACTCCGGCACCGGCCAGCGCAGCGAAGCATTGTGAATGCGAACCTGATCGACGGTTTTCCCCAGGATCAGCGGCGCAATGCCGCGGCGGGTGGTCTCGACTTCGGGCAGTTCAGGCATCTATTAAGTCCTGAGTCCTGAGTACTGAGTCCAGAGTTTTCTCACCTCGCACCTCGCACCTCGCACCTCGTACCTCGCACCTCACGCCTCACCCCTGACCGCTGCTTTCAGCTGTTGCAGATAAGCCTCGACCTCCGGTGTCCCTTCCTGCGGCGCCCAGGGGGCGAAGTCCTTGTCGGACAGGGCGACGTAGGGGCCGGGCTTGGTCTCGAAGAAGACGCTCCCCGGCTCCAGGGAGACGATGCTGTGCCAGAGGCCCGGCGGCAGGTCGACCCCCAGGACATCACACGCCGCGCCGAACTCCACCACCTGTACGACCTCGCCCCGGTCATCGAAGACCAGCAGGGCCATGCGGCCGCGCACGGCCAGGAAACATTCCGGCTTGGGAGGCTCGGTGTGCCGGTGCGGGCGGATGTAGGTCCCGGGTTCGAGGGCGTTGAGCAAACGCTGGCAGGGGTCGTCGTAGCTCTCGTGCAGGTTGAGGTTCATGCGCTGCCGCGGGGCCTGGACAGCGGCAAGGCTCAATTCGTCCAGTTGGTCGCGATCGATGATTTTCATTGCTCCTCGCACTAAAACACCAGCCGCTGATCAAGCTTCTCGAAATCGGCAAAGCCGAGCTCTTCGGGTTTCTCCGGCAGGTCCTCGCCGGTGATCTTCAGGCCGCGATGATACCGCCAGGCGCCCTCTTCGCGGCGCAGCCAGGCGAGTTCGGCAAAGGTCTGCCGCACATCGTTGGCGACCATGTCGAGCAGAAAGATGACGCGCGCCTCGTCTTCCAGCAGATCATCCGCCAGGACCCGGCAGTTGAGGATGCGGAAGTTGCCTTCGAGGTTCTCGCGGCCGAAGGTGATGTAGGCGCTGCGGGATGTGAACTGGCGGCGGAAATTGGAGCCGGAGTGGAAGCTGTCGAAGATGAAGCCGAAGTTCGCCCGCCCGAAAGCGCGACTGCGCTCGAGGATCAGCTCGACGGGGGAGAGAGTAATTTTGAATTGATTCATCATCAGCACGGTTTTCCACTCAGCACTCAGCACTCAGGACTCAGCACTGATTTCCCTCATCGCTCATCGCCCATCGCTCAGCACTGTTTTGTCAGTCCTTGATCCGCGGGTCCATGGCGTCGCGAATCCCCTCGCCGAGCAGGTTGTAACCGAGCACGGTCACCAGGATCGCCAGGCCGGGAAAGACCGACAGCCACCAGGCGGTGCCGAGCGTCTGCTTGCCGGAGATCAGCATGTTCCCCCACGACGGCGTCGGCGGCTGCACGCCGATGCCGAGGAACGACAGGGCGCTCTCGGTGAGGATGGCGCCGGCCACGCCGAGGGTCGCGGAGACCAGGATCGGCGACAGGGCGTTGGGCAGGATGTGACGAAAAATGATGCGCGCATCCCGCGCGCCGAGGGCCCGGGCCGCCATGACGAAGTCGCGCTCGCGCAGCGACAGGAACTCGGCGCGCACCAGGCGCGCGACCCCCATCCAGCCGGTCA
>JBFIMV010000426.1:0-2239 GCA_041611575.1 Desulfuromonadales bacterium
GCCGAGCAGGGGATTGAGCTTGCCCTGCTCGTCGAGCGCGAAAAGCTCTGAACAGCCGCCGATCGACTCGTTGTTGATAAAGATTCCCGGGACGGTCCGCTGCGCGCTGCGTCGATGCATTTCTGCTGCCTTTTCAGCGTCCGTGGTGATATCGTACTCGGTGAAGGCCACCCCCTTGATGCGCAGCAGGTCCTTGGCCCGCTGACAGTAGGAGCAGAAGCTCTTGGTGTAGATTTCGATCTGCACGTGCATGAGACATCACCTTGCAGGGATTCCTGTTGCTGGATTAATGTACCCGAGATATAACCAGATGCAAGCCGGGAAGGGAGTGTTTTGTGAAAAAAATTTTACGCTGGAGTGCCTTCTTTCTGCTGCTGCTGTTGCTCCTTCCCGCGTGCAGCAGCCGTATGCAGCCGGTCGGCAGAATTGGCGAGATGAGCCTTGAAGAGTTCATGGCCGCACTGCGCTGGAAGCGTTTCGGGGTCGCCGCCAACCTGATGCAGGAGGAGTTCCGCGCCGGTTTCAGGCAGACCTTTGCCGCCGTGCCGGAAATTCACATCACCGATGTCCGGCTCGTCGACGTGGCTCCTGAAGCGGAGGGTCGACGCTTTACCGCAACCCTCGACATGGACTACTACATTTTGCCCTCGATATCGGTCAAGACCTTCCGCTTTGAACAGACATGGGTCTATTTCGACAGCAAAGCCGCCCCCCGTCAGGGGTTCCTGATCACGTCACCTTTCCCGCCGTTTCCTTGAAAGCAGGGGTTTCGGGACGACAGGGGCGTGCGTCGACAATCTGAGTGAACCGGCGCCCGGGCCACCCCGGAGGACCTGTCCCTGCCGCAATTTTCCCTTGATTTTCGCGGCATCACTATGGTATTTAGCTGCATACTGTATACAAGTCTGCAAGTCTGAAACAGCGACACATACCGCGACAAAAAAGCGCTGATGCGCTTTTTTTCTGTGGTATTGTCTGTCGAAAAGCCCGACTTAAGGGGAGGTTCATCTTGGCTGACGTGGTCTTTTCCAGTTGGGGCGGCAACGTGGTTGACAACCGCCACGGCGGCGAGCCTCAGGCTGCCGTGTTCAAGCTGCCTGAAAATTATCTTGGCGAGGGTAAAATCGGCGCCTTCATGGGTTGGGACGGTTTGATCGTCTTCGACAAGGACGTCGATATCGTCGCCATGGCCGCCGAGTACATGAAGCGCGTCCAGGAGAAGCATTGCTGCGCCAAATGCACCCCTGGCAAGCGTGGCACCCGGGTCATGATGGACACGCTCGCCCGGATCCTCGCCGGGCATGGCGAGGAAGCCGACCTGGACATTCTCAACGAGCTTGGCGATCTGCTGGACAACTGCAAGTGCACGCTGTGCATGACGGCCGCCAAGCCAATCCTCGATTCCGTAAAATACTTCCGCGACGATTACCTCGCCTTTCTGAGCGGCAAGCGGAAGCCGAAGCTGGCCAAGGTCTATCACGACAAGGTGACCGCACCCTGCACGGACCGCTGTCCGGCGCACATCGACATCCCGCGCTACGTCGAGGAGATCAAGGACTACCGCCACGACGAGTCGCTGGCGACGATCCGCAACTACATGCCGATTCCGGCCGTCTGCGGCCGCGTCTGTCCACACCCTTGCGAGAAGAGCTGCCGGCGCGCCCTGGTCGACGAGCCGGTCAGCATCATGGTGCTCAAGCGCGTCGCCGCCGACCATGAGTGGCTCCATCATCACCAGCCGCCCATGAAGCCGAAGGCCCCCACCGGCAAGAAGGTCATCTGCGTCGGCGCCGGCCCGGCCGGCCTGACCTGCGCCTATTACCTAGCGCTCGAGGGGCACCAGGTCAAGATCATCGACATGCTCAATGAACCGGGCGGCACGGTCGCCGTCGGCATCCCCGACTACCGCATGCCGCGCCCGTTGCTGCAGCGCGAGGCAGACATCATCTCCGCCCTTGGTGTCGAGATCGAGTACGGCGTCAAGCTCGGCCGCGACGTCTCGCTGCGCGAGCTCAAAGAACAGTACGATGCCGTTTTCCTCGGCACCGGCGCCTTCAAGTCGAAGCCGATGGGTGTAGAAGGCGAGGACCAGGGGTACGAAGGCTTCTCCGAGGGGGGGATCCACTACCTGCGCGCCGTCGCCCTGAACCAGGGGATGGTCACCCCGAAGCGGGTCATCGTCGTCGGCGGCGGCAACACCGCCATCGACTGCGTCCGCGTTGCGCTGCGCGAGGGGGCC
>JBFIMV010000427.1:0-2233 GCA_041611575.1 Desulfuromonadales bacterium
CGTGTCGAGGCTCTTGAAGGCGAAGTACGACAGGAGCATCAGCGGCAGCAAGGTCAGGCCGCAAAAGACGTAGAGGACTTTTCTGTGAAAGGGGAGAGACATACGGCACTATAGCAGGGCGGCACTGGGCGAGAACAGACAAATTGCCGCAGGCGCCTCAGTTGATCGAACGGGAGGAAAAATGCAGTTGGCGCGAGTGCACGGCGAGCGGCAGGAGGTTCTTGTGCCGATGAAGCACCTCGTCGAGGCTGAAGCCGTCACTGATGATGATGTCCTGGGGGCTGAACGCCGTGCGCGCGAAGTGGCTGCCGTCGGGTCGGCTGAAAACTTCGATGAGATATTCCCCACCCTCGATACTCAGCAGCAACTGGTGCACGAGCTGACTGTTGTCCATGAGAACCCCGCCGCATGACATCAAGAACACCTGCGTGTTTGAATTAGCAAGCTTCGCGCCAAAGAGGAGAACGGTGTTTTATGCGGTTTCGAAAATGAAATGCTCTGCGGATCAGGCCATATCACGGGACAAAAACTGGGAAAATCGCGGCATCGACCGGAAAAACCGGGAGGTAAGCCTATTTGCTGCGGCTGACGACGTAATCAGCGAGACGTGACAGGGCCTCGCGGGCCGGGGAAGGCGGGAAGCACGCAAGGTGCCCCTTGGCGGACGCCACCAGGGCTTTGGCACGCTCACGGGTGTAATCGATGCCGCCGTAGGTGTGGATCAGGTCAACCACATATCGCAGGTCTTCGGCCGGGAGGTCTTCGTTCTCAACGATCTCGGCAACCTTTGCCCGCTCCCCGGCCGTGCAGCGCTCGAGGGCGCAGATCAGCGGCAGCGTGACCTTGCCTTCGAGCAGGTCGTGACCGCACTCCTTGCCGAACTCGCGCTGGTCGGCGACATAGTCGAGCGCGTCGTCCATGAACTGGAAGGCGATACCGAGGTCCATGCCGTAGGCGGCCAGCGCCTCCTCCTCTTCCGTAGTGCAACCGCCGAGGATGGCACCGCAGCGACTGGCGGCGGACAACAACACCGCGGTCTTGTTCTGCACGACCTCGATGTAGCGCGCCTCGTCGAGCTCGAGGTCGCTGGTGCTGATCAACTGCAGCACCTCGCCTTCCGCCATCTGCGTGGTGGCGTCGGACAGAGTCTGCAGAATCTGCAGATTTCCGGCCCGCACCATGATGGAGAACGACTTTGCAAACAGGAAATCTCCGACCAGCACGCTCGCCTCGTTGCCCCAGACGGCGTTGGCCGACTCCTGCCCGCGCCGCAGCACGGCGCTGTCGACCACATCGTCATGCAACAGGGTCGCCGTATGGATGAACTCCACCACGCTGGCCAGGCCGATGTGGGCATCGCCCCGGTAACCGGCAAGGCGGGCGCTCAGCAGCAGCAGCATGGGACGAACGCGCTTGCCGCCGCTGGCCAGCACATATTCGCCGACCTTGCGGATCAGCGGCACGCGCGAGTTCAGATCCTCGCGGAACTGTGCTTCGACGCGGCTGATCTCGTCGTTCAGAAGGTTGACTACAAAATCCATAATTCAGGGGAATCCGCAGAAAAAAGTATCGCTTATCCTAATGAATCCTCGCGAAACATGTCAAAGTTTTTTTCCTTCTTCCGCGCAGCGCAAGGAAACGGCCAGACGCGCACCACCAAGCGGCGAGTCGAGCGCCCGGATCTCACCGCCGTGAGCCTCGATCAGCTTGCGACAGAGTGGCAGGCCGAGACCGGTCCCTTCGCCGTGGGGCTTGGTTGAGAAGAACGGCAGAAAGACCTTTTCACGATCTTCGGCGGGTATCCCCGGGCCGCTGTCATCCACCAGGATTTCCACGCGGTCGTCCACGTTCGTCACGGTGACGGCCAGCCGCCCCTCACCCTGCATCGCCTGTGCGGCATTGAGAAGGATGTTGATCAGGACCTGCCGCAGCTGGTCGGCATCACCTCTTACGCTCATAAGAGAGTCGGGGAGCTTCACGCTCAGCGCCAGGTCCTTGAAGAGCTTCTGCGGCAACAGGGAGGCCAGCGTCTCGCGTACCAGCCGGCCGAGATCAACCTTGTCGTGTTGGCTTTCCGCGGTGCGGGCGAAGCCGAGCAGGCCGCCGGTGATGCGTTTGCAGCGACGGCACTCGTCAATGATTGCGGCAACGTCGTCGCGCAGCGGGCTCCCCTCATCCAGGTCTTCCAGCAGGAGCTCGGCGTGGCCGAGGATGATGCCGACCGGGTTGTCGA
>JBFIMV010000428.1:0-2217 GCA_041611575.1 Desulfuromonadales bacterium
CATTGTCGATGGCGATGCCGATGCCGGCGTGGTAAGCAAGCTGTTTGCCGCCACCCAGCGCAAAAAGTATGGCCTGGTTTCGACCGGCATCATCTTCAACCCCTTCTCGGTACATTTCGCCGCCCCCAAAGGATTGGGCAACGGTCTGCTGGAAGTGATAGACCAACACCTGTACGCCTGGCAGAATAACGATAACTCGGTCTACTATCAGTCCCTCAACCACTGGCTCGACATCGATCTCAAGGCTCCCGCCAGCAAATTACCGCGCTGGCTGTACCCCCTGGCCTTCTCGCTGATCGGCTGTCTGCTGGTTGCCGTTGCCTGGGTGGTGACCCTGCGCCGCAAGGTGCGCCAGGCCACGGCGGCGATCGCCGCGCGTGAAAAGCTGGCCCATGTCAAAAAAGATCTCCTGCAACAGATCATAGACAACATGCCGATCGGCGTCTGGCTGTCCGATGCCGATGGCCGTCTCCTGCTCGAAAATCCTGCCGGCCGTGAGATCTGGGGGCGGAAAGGGCTGCAGGGCGTCACTCATTACGGCGAGCTGCGTGGATGGTGGGCCGACACCGGCAAGCCGCTCGCAAGGGAGGATTGGGGCTTGGTGCGGGCGCTGCGCGATGGCCAGGCATGCCTCGAAGAACGCATCGAGATCGAAACCGTTGATGGCCATCGCAAGATCCTCCTCGCCTCGGCGGTGCCGCTGTTCGACGAGGAGGGGCGGATTACCGGCGGACTGGAGATCGAGCAGGACATCACAGCGCAGTGCCGCGCCGAACGGGAGATTCTCAAGCTTGCCCGCAATTGGCAGGAGACGTTCGATGCCGTCGGTGACGCCATCAGTATCCTCGATCGGGAGCGACGTGTCGTCCAGTACAACCGGGCGTTCAAGACCCTGGTCGGCAAGGAGACCCTGGTGATTGAGGACGGCCCCTGTTGCCAGTACTTGCATGGAGCGGAGAGCCCGGCCGATTGCCCGTTGGCACGCATGGAGGTCAGCCGGAGCCGTGAGATTTCCATCTTCCGCAGGGATAACCGCTGGTACGCCGTACGCGTTGATCCCCTCATTGACGAACAGGGCGACCTGACCGGTGCGATCCATGTCGTTTCGGAAATCACCGAGCGCAAGGAGTTCGAAGCCATGCTGGCCGATGAGCGGCAGACGCTGGAGATGGTGGCGTCAGGTGCCCCGTTTAACGAGGTTCTCGACAAGATCGCTCTCAACATAGAGTCACATATCCAGGGTGCGATCTGTTCCATCCTGTTGATCAGTGACGATGGAACCGCGCTGCAGCATGGCGCCTCGCCAAGCCTTCCCCCCGACTACAGCCGGATTGTCGAAGGTGTCGCCATCGGACCAGAGGTTGGTTCCAGCGGCACGGCGGCCTATCTGCGCGAAATGATCATCGCTAATGATATGGCTACCGATACGCGCTGGGAGAGCTTGCGTGTCACGCTGCTCTCTCACGACGTGCGGGCTAGCTGGTCTTTGCCGGTTCTCGATGTCGCCGGGGAGCCGCTCGCGGTGCTGACAATTTATTGCCGTCAACCGCGTGCCCCCCTGGCCAAGGAGCTCGAACTGGCGGAACGCGGTGTCCATCTCCTGCAGGTGGTCCTGGAAAGACGTAAACGAGGCCAGGAACGCCACAGGCTGATCAAGCTCCTTGAGGAGCGCAACTACGAACTGGAGCAGTTCACCTACACGGTGTCCCACGACCTGAAGACGCCGCTGGTGACCATCGGCGGTTTTGTCGGCCAGCTGCGCGAGGATCTCAAGGCCGGCCGCCAGGACTGCGTCGCCATCGATCTCGATTTCATCGAAAATTCGGTCAACACCATGAGTGCGCTGCTGGCCAATCTGCTGAACCTGGCGCGCGCCGGTCGGACCATCAGCGAGGACCAGCCTGTCGATCTGCAACAGGTCATGTGTCTGGCGCTTGATTTTGCCAAGGGGGAACTTGGCAGTATTCCTGTAATAAAGGATTTTCCTGAAGAATTGCCGAACGTTCACGGTGACCCGGTGCGCCTGCGCGAGGCAGTGCAGAACCTCGACGAAAACGCCGCGAAATTTTGTGGCGAAAGTACCGAGCCGCAGATTCAAATCGGCTGCCGGACTGAAGGCGAGCAGGCGGTTTGCTGGGTGAGCGATAACGGCATCGGCATTGAGCCGAAGTATCACACCAAGATTTTCGGCCTCTTTGAAAAGCTCGATGTCAATCG
>JBFIMV010000429.1:0-2183 GCA_041611575.1 Desulfuromonadales bacterium
AAGAGCTGTCGCGCCTGTCACAGGGGCATGAACATGGCGATCAGCGGCGAGGAGGCAACCTGTCTCGCCTGTCATGGCGGGTCCGCCGCGCGGGCGGAGATGGTCTCTGCAGGATTTCTCAAGGATACCGGCAATCTCAACCTGCCGGACATATCCTCGGAATTGCGCAAGCCCTACAACCACCCGGTGCTGACGATCCAGGGGGTGCACCGTCAGGGCGAGGCGCTCCCCGAAGAGTTGGTCAACGCCGCACGTCACGCCGAATGTGTCGACTGCCACGATTCGCACGTGGTTGAAAAGGGCAACCCGTATCGCGGCCTGAAAGGCCGCAGGGTCGGCAACTTCATGGCCGATATCGCCCAAGAGTACGAGCTCTGTTACCGCTGTCATGCCGAGAGCGCCAACCTGCCGGGCAACTCCACCAACAAGCACGAGGAGTTCAAGACCACCAACCCGTCCTTCCATCCGGTCGAGGGCGAGGGGCGGAGCACGTTTGTCGTCAGTTTGAAAAAGCCTTATGTCGCGCAAAAACAGAGGCCGGACGATGTCTCCATAATCAGCTGCCGCGACTGCCACGGCAGCGATGACCCGAACGGCCCGAAGGGCCCTCATGGCTCCAATTATCCCGGATTGCTGGTGCTGAACTACCAGATGGACGATGAGCGCTCCGAGAGCGGGCAGGCCTATGCCCTCTGTTACAAGTGCCACGATCGCAACAGCATCCTGTCGAATGAGAGTTTTTCTCAGCATGCCTTGCACATCCAGGGACGAATGGGCGGCCAGAGCGGTACCTCCTGCTACACCTGTCACGATGCCCACGGCAGCACCCGGTACCCGCACCTGATCCGCTTCAACGAAGATGTCGTTTTTGAAAATGCCAAGGGCAAGCTGAAGTACGAGGCTCAGGGTTATGGCGCCCGGCACGGATCGTGTTCCCTGCGTTGCCATGGTGTGGAACACGACGCCAGGGAGTATTGAACCCAGCGAAAATACGCGTTGAATGGCCGGTCTGTCTTGACCGGCCGTTTTGCGTTTTAGATAACGTTATTAAAGGGTTTTTCATTCAAATTTTTATGAGGATGTGATACACCTTAAAACCAATGTCGACCTTCCGCTGCAAAATTGGCACCTCCGACGGCCGGGTCCTCGAAAAGGAATTCGAAGCGGACAGCCGTGAGGCCCTTCAGGAGAGCCTGGAGGAGCAGGGCTTTTTTGTCTTCAAGGTCAGCAAGGCGCCCCTGCGCTGGTTTACGCGCGGGGCGGGAGGCGGTACTGCAGGTCGTCGCTTCCTCTCGTTCAACCAGGAAATGCTGGTTTTGCTGCGCTCCGGTTTGCCGATCCTGCAGGTGCTGGACACGCTGGTCGAGCGCATGGAGGCAGGGGGGCTGCTCAACACCCTGCTCGACATCCGGACCGATGTGAAGGGAGGGAGCGCCTTGTCCGACGCCTTCGGGCGCTTCCCGAAGATGTTCCCTCCCCTGTATGTCGCGTCCCTGAGAGCGGGAGAGCAATCGGGAGACCTGCCGGTCACCCTCGGCCGCTTCATCGCCTACCAGAAAAGGGTCGAAGCGATCCGGGCGAAAGTGCGCAGCGCGACCTTTTATCCGGCCCTGCTGGCCCTGGCCGTGACAGTGGTGCTCGGCTTCCTGATGCTCTACGTCATCCCGAGCTTCACCCAGGTCTACGCTGACGCCAGCGTCGAGTTGCCGCTGGCCACGCGGCTGGTGATTGCCGTGGCGAACGGATTGGTCACCGGCCTGCCGGTATGGGCGCCGCTGTTGATTGTCGCCCTGTTTCTGGCAAGGGGGTATGCGCGGACCGCCAACGGGGCCATGCTGGCCGACCGCGCGAAACTGCGGCTGCCGTTCTTCGGTGACCTCCTCAGGGAATATGCCCTCTCGACCTTCTGCCGCACCTTCGCCACGACCCTGGCGAGCGGCATACCGATCGTGCAGGCGATGCAGATGTCACGGGGCACCCTCAATAACCGGGTATTGGAGAAAAACCTCGGTATGGCGGTGAACCGTATCCAGGAAGGTTCCAGGATTTCCGAGGCCCTTGAACAGTCAGGAGATTTTCCGATCATCGCCCTGAGGATGATCGGAGTCGGTGAAACCAGTGGTTCGCTGGTCGATATGCTCAACGACGTGTCCGAGTATTACGAAAGCGAAGTGGAGCGGCGT
>JBFIMV010000430.1:0-2146 GCA_041611575.1 Desulfuromonadales bacterium
CACCCAGGCAACGGCAACCAGCAGACAGCCGATCAGCGAGAAGGCCAGGGGATACAGCCAGCGCGGCAATTTGCTGGCGGGAGCCTTGAGATCGATGTCGAGCCAACGGTTGAGTGACTGGTAGTAGACCGAGTTATTGTCGTTCTGCCA
Organism: Desulfuromonadales bacterium; assembly: GCA_041611575.1. Taxonomy (GTDB): domain Bacteria; phylum Desulfobacterota; class Desulfuromonadia; order Desulfuromonadales; family BM103; genus JBFIMV01. Next base: position 151 of record JBFIMV010000430.1, read on the forward strand.
GGCGTACAGGTTTTGGTCTATCACTTCCAGCAGACCGTTGCCCAGTCCTTTGGGGGCGGCGAAATGCACCGAGAAGGGGTTGAAGATGATGCCGGTCGAAACCAGGCCATACTTTTTGCGTTGGGTTGCGGCAAAGATTTTACTGACCACTCCGGCATCGGCATGGCCGTCTGCGACTGACTGCAGTACGGAAGAAAAATCATCAACAATTACATAATCGGGCACAAGGTTGAACTGCCGGCAGAGTTTCGCAAACTCTTCGAAATTGTTACCGCCGCGAGAAACGGCGACGCGTCTTTTATTGAGTTCGACAAGACCGTGGACATCTGCTTCGGGCCGCGACAAGATCTCCGACCACAGCAGGAGAACGTTCTGTCGGGAAAAATCGACGTAAGGCAAGCGATCGTCACGGGCAGCGATGGCTGTCATCAGGTCGATTTCGCCACGACGCAGACGGTCAAAACCCTCGACAAAGGTGCCGGGCACGAAGGTCAGTGACCAGCCCTCGGCCTCGGCGACAGCTCGAAGCAGGTCGGGGTAGAGCCCCTGCGGCTCACCCGCCTCGTCCTGAAAGACCAGCGGCGGGTTCTGGTAGATGCCGACCCTCACCTCCAAGGATCGGGCCAGGGCGAGGGAAATGTCTGAAACAAATAGGAAAATCAGCAATAATGGCAGAAAACCGGAAACCCGCATGGAATCAGACACCTTGACCGAATGAAGATACCAGCAATTTACCCTCGGGACATGTGCACGACAACCGATCGCTCTTCTTTGCACACAGAATTCAGTCGATAAATCTACCTAAAGTTGTAAAACAACACAACGTTTTACTCTGGCCGTCCGTCAGTTTTTCTCAAGATCATTTTGTCGCCCAACAATTATCAGAGACGTATCGGCAAACAGGTGGCAAGTCGGTTTTCCCGGGCATTCACCAGGGTACGATAGGCAAGGATCTCCACACCGCTTGACCGTGCATCCCTCAGAAGCTGTCCGTAAGCGGGATCAATCGTGTCGGCGGGCGCGAACGCCTCTGCTTCACCGCGTTGCACCAGAAACAGGATCACGGCCCGCCAGCCCTCTCCCACCGCTTGCATCAGTTCCCGCAGGTGCTTCTGACCGCGCAGCGTAACGGCATCCGGGAAACAGGCAACTTGCGGCTGGCAGCAGAGGGTGACGTTCTTGACCTCGACCAGCACCCGCTCGGCGTCTCGCTCAAGCAGGAAGTCGATGCGGCTTTGACCGAAGGGAAACTCCGGACGGACGCTGTAACCTGCCAGTCCGGGAACAACGCCGGCGTGCAGCGCCTCTTCGACCACCCGGTTGGCGCGATGGGTGTTGATGTCGACCCAGTGGCCGTTGACCTGCACCAGCTCCCAGGACCAGGCCAGCTTGCGCTGCGGCTTGTCGCTCTGCGACAGGAGGACGGGGAGCCCCGGCACGGCACATTGCAGCATGCTGCCGGTGTTCGGCGTATGGGCGGTGACCAGGCGGCCGTCTTCCAACTCGACATCGGCCAGGAAACGCTTGTAGCGCCGCACCAGGCGGCCTTCGAACAGAGGTTGGGGCAGGTCCATGGATTCTCCTTTACGTCAGAGGCGGCAGTCTAACCTCATCGATCGACATTCGCAAGGCAGCGCCATGAAACATTCGAGATATCCGACTTCGAGAAGGAAAGGATTTGACTCGTCTTCTCCTCTCCCCTAGACTGTGCAGCCAACTGCCTGAATTGTCGGGACCTTTCGACGCATGCGAGCATGACTGAAAACCACACCATGACACGACCGCTGCACCCGGAGGCAGTACGCATCCTGCCGCTCGGCGGACTCGGTGAAATCGGCCTCAACATGCTGGTGATCGAAGCGGCCGACGGCCTGCTGATCATCGACTGCGGCCTGATGTTCCCCGAAGCCTACATGCTGGGGATCGACCTGGTCATCCCCGACATCTCGGCCATCGCCGGACGGCGTGACGAGATCGCCGGCATCCTTCTGACCCA
>JBFIMV010000431.1:0-2143 GCA_041611575.1 Desulfuromonadales bacterium
ACTAAGCACCACAAAGGCCCCGGCCCAAAAGCCCGGGCCCGCCGTGTTATATCACTGGCGGGCCCGGTCTTCTTTTGCTATTTGCGTGCTTCGTGTTTTCAGCCTGCGTGATCGACCAGGGGCCTGACCCCCTCGACCGTAAAGGTGACCGCGGCCTTGACGTGATCGGCCGGTTCGTCCCCCACCTCCTGGCGGACCATGGCGACCAGCTGTTCAAACAGCGGGCCGCTGGCTTCGATCTTAACCGCCTGAAGATAGAGCCGCGCCCCCTGCCATTCCATCGGGTTGGCCGCCGGCTCGAAAAAAATGAAAGCCGCCTTGGGGCACTGGCGCAGGTTGGCCAGCGAGTGGTTCTCGCCGCAGGCCATGACCACCGTATTCTCGTCGATCATGTTGAGGGCGGAGAAGAAGGCGTTGTTCACCGCCCCCTTGCCGTCTGACGTCGCCAGGGTGCCGAGGCGAGGCTGGCGGTTGAACTGTGCCATCAGTTGTTTGCGGTCCATGGGCAATCTCCTTGTTTGACAGGTTGTCGGATGTCTCCGGCGGACGTGAAGGCCCCCAGAATGGCCCAGGCGGTCCAAGCCGTCAAAACATAACTGGACTAATCGGTCCAGTCAAGCTAAAATCGTTCTTATGGAGACGAGAACCGAGACCCGCGACAAAATCATTCAGGTGGCGACAGACCTCCTCTATCGGCGTGGCTACGAGGCGCTGGGGGTGAAGGAGATCTGCCAGCGCGCCGGAGCATCCAAGAGCAGCTTCTACCACTTCTTCCCGTCCAAGGAAGACCTGGCGCTGGCGGTCATCGACGGTCGCTGGCACGAGGTCAGGGGGGCCTTTGCCATGGTCCGCGCACAGGACCTGCCGGCGCTCGCGCGACTGCGCAGCTCCTTTGCCATGATGTACCAGATCAGCCGGCAAACCCATGACGAGTCGGGGCAGGTTTTCGGCTGCCCCTTCGACAGCCTTGGCAGTGAACTGGCACCTTTCAGCCCGCGGCTGCGGGGGCGCATCGCCGAGGTTTTTTCCTGGATGGAGGGCCAGTATCGCGCCATGCTGGAAGACGCGATCACTAAAGGAGAGCTCCCGGCAGACTTTGCCGCGGAGACGGCCGGGCGCGCGATTCTGGCCACGGTGCAGGGGATGAGCGTACTCGGCAAAGTCTACAACTCACCGGAGCTGCTGCAGCAGACCGGCGACGCCCTGCTGGAAGTCATTCTCAACCGGGCAGCCTGACCTGCTCTTAAGCTGATCATAGTGCGCATAACAGCGCCCAGACGGGATGTCGCCGTCTGTCATCGCTCGACATGCAGGCAAGTGGAGGAGAACAGCCGATGCAATTCGAACCGAAAGATCCCCTTTACCAGCAGAAGGTACGCGACAGCTTCGAACGCCAGAAATTCATGGATTTCATCGGCGCACGCCTCGCGGAGCTCACGCCGGGCTTCTGCGCCATCAGGCTCGGCTACCGGCCGGAGCTATCGCAGCAGCATGGCTATTTTCACGCCGGCATCATCGGCACGCTGGCCGATAACGCCGGCGGCTATGCCGCCTACAGCCTGATGCCGCCGGACTGTTCGGTGCTGACCGTCGAATACAAGCTCAACCTGCTCGCTCCGGGAGAAGGCGAACAGCTGATCAGCCGGGGACGGGTCATCAAACCGGGGCGCACCCTGACCATCTGCAGCAGCGAGGTCTTAGCGGTCCGCGACGGCGCCGAAAAGCTCTGCGCCACCGCGCTGCTGACCCTGATGGCCATGGCCGGCAAGGCCGATCGGGCGGAGAGTCGCTGACAGCGGATTCAGGGGGGAAGGCCGATCAAGGCTTGCAGCGCTGCTTGACGGTGATGGCAAAATCGGGGCAGATGTAGAGACAGCGCAGGCAGCCGATGCACTTTTCGCCGTCCCTGGCCCTGGCCGGGCGAAAACCCTGGGCGTTGAACTCGTCGTCCTGGCCGATGACGCCGAGGCGGCAGATCTCGCGGCAGTAACCGCAGTCCTTGCAGAGAGCGCCGTTGATGATGACGTCGAACTCGCGCAGGTCACACGACAGGCAGCGGGCGGCCTCGGCAACGGCCTGGGCTTGATGATAAGTCTGTTCCACCACCTCGAAGGAGGTGCGCCGCCGGTCTAAATCGAGCTTC
>JBFIMV010000432.1:0-2124 GCA_041611575.1 Desulfuromonadales bacterium
ATCGTCTGCGGCGGCGTCATCCCGCGCCAGGACTACGAAGCCCTCTATGCCGCCGGCGCCGCCCGTATCTTCGGCCCCGGCACTCCGATCGTCACCTCGGCCACCCAGACGCTGGATGCGATTGAAGAGAAGCGGAAATAACTGCTGATGGTTCCACACGGAGGGCGGGCGCGAGCCTGCCCTCTGTGGTTTTCAGGTAAAAGCGTATCGCAAAGGCGCAAAGATTCTGGGGAAAGACGCAAAGGGATAAGCGGTTCCCTTTAAGGTCTTTGGGGGTTGTTCTTTTGCCTGTTTTTGCTTTTACCCTTTGCTTTGTTTTATGCTTTTCCATTGCGCCCTGCTTCTCTGCTTAGCGTCATTGCGTTTCGCTTATACCGCCAGGCCCTATAATGATCAAACTACAAGACATCGCCGCCGGCGTCCGCTCCGGCAACATCCGCGCCCTGGCCAAGGCGATCACGCTGATCGAGAGCCGCAACCTCGACCACTCCCTGGCTGCGACCACCCTGCTTGACGAACTCCTCCCCGACACCGGCAAGTCGATCCGCATCGGCATCTCCGGCGTCCCCGGCGCCGGCAAGAGCACCTTCATCGAAGCGTTCGGCATGCACCTGATCGGCCGGGGGCACAAGGTGGCGGTGCTCGCCGTCGACCCGTCATCGCAGCTGTCCGGCGGCAGCATCCTCGGCGACAAGACCCGCATGGAGGAGCTGTCCCGACAGTCGCACGCCTTCATCCGGCCGTCGCCGGCCGGCGACACCCTGGGCGGGGTCGCCCGCAAGACCCGGGAAACCATGCTGATCTGCGAGGCCGCAGGCTTCGACGTGATCATCGTCGAGACGGTCGGTGTCGGCCAGTCGGAGATCACCGTCGCCTCGATGGTCGATTTCTTCCTCCTGCTGCAGCTGCCCAACGCCGGCGACGAGCTGCAGGGGATCAAGCGTGGCGTGATGGAGATCGCCGACGCCATCCTGATCAACAAGGCCGAAGGCGACAACCGGCCGCGCGCCGAGCTGGCCAGCAGGCAGTACCTCAACGCCCTGCACATGCTCAAGCCGAAGAGCCGCAACTGGCAGGTCCCGGTGCTGCTGTGCAGCGCCCTGCACAACCAGGGGATCGCCGAGGCCTGGGAGACCATCGCGCTGTTCCGCACGCGCATGCAGGAGAGCGGCGAACTGGAGCACAAGCGCCGGCTGCAGGCCAGCGACTGGATGTGGACCCTGCTGATGGACGACCTCAAGACCATGTTCCTGCGCGACCGCAAGGTCGAGGCGCTGCTCACCCCGGTGCAGGATGCCGTCGCCAGTGGCGTCACGTCGCCGGGTGCGGCTGCGCGGAGATTGTTGGAGGCGTTTAAACGGAATTGAATTTAAGGCGCAAGCGAAACGCAATGGCGCAATGAGGTAGATCAAGACGCAAAGAAGTCATTTTTATGTATTGTGATTCGGGGGGGGCTATGGATGAGAATGAGATCAGCAGGTTTGTTGTCGGATCGGCGATCGAGGTGCACAAGGAGTTGGGTGGTCCCGGTTTGCTCGAGAGTCTCTATGAAGAGGCCCTATGCTGTGAACTGTTAAAGCGTGGGCTTAAGGTTCAACGTCAATATGCTGTGGATGTGTTATATAAGGGGCAATCATTAAGTAAGAGGCTGGTTCTTGATCTGGTTGTTGGTGACAAGGTCATCGTTGAAGTAAAATCGGTCGAGAAACACTCTACTTTGCACGAAGCGCAGCTCTTGACCTATTTGCGCGTGTCCGGCAGAAAGTTGGGATTGCTGATTAATTTCGGCGAACGTTATGTCGCACAGAACATAAGGCGAATTGTCAACGGTTTAACCTGAAGTCATTGCGCCATTATGTTTAGCTTTGCGTCATTGCGTTACGCTTTAACGTCTTATAGGGTTCAATAGCTCTTGCTTATTAATCTCTGACAGTAGAGGGTAGATCATGCTCAATAAAATCAGCCACATCGGCATCGCCGTCGCCAGCATCGAAGAAACCACGCCCTTCTACCGGGATGTCCTCGGCATGCAGTTCGAGGGGACGGAGGTGGTCGCGGAGCAGAAGGTCAAAGTAGCCTTCTTCGCGGTGGGTGAAAGCCGGATAGAGCTCCTCGAGCCGACCG
>JBFIMV010000433.1:0-2100 GCA_041611575.1 Desulfuromonadales bacterium
CTGACCGCGACGATCGAGAAGTACAAGAAGATCCTCGTGGACCAGGGGGCCGAGATCATCAAGGTCGACAACTGGGGAACCAAGACGTTGGCCTACACGGTCAAGAAGCAGTCGAAGGGCTGCTATATCCTGGTGGTCTTCGATGCCCCGCCGGCGGCGATTGCCGAGTTCGAGCGCCGCATGCGCATCGACGACAAGGTGATCAAATTCCAGACGGTGGTACTCGAGGGCGGTTACGAAATGCCCGCAGCTGTCACATCGGAAGAAACTTCCGCCACTGATGATGAAGACGACAGCGAAGACGATACCGAAGAGATCGAGGAAGAGGCGTAACCTTCCCCCCAACGACATCGATGATTTTAAGGAGATAGTATCATGGCTTTTGATGGAAATCGTTCAGGCGGTCCCCGCCGGCGTTATGGTCGTCGCAAAGTCTGCCGTTTCTGTGCCGACAAGAAGGTGACGATCGATTATAAGGATATTCGCAGTCTGCGTTACTTTATCTCCGAGCGGGGCAAGATCACCCCTCGCCGGATTTCCGGCACCTGTGCCGATCATCAGCGCAAACTGACCGAGGCGATCAAGCGCGCCCGCAATATTGCGTTGCTGCCTTTTACCGCCAGCCACTCCCTCCAGAGAGGTTGATCGCTTAATTCTAAGGTATGCTGATGCAGCGGCGTCTTCATGTCATACTCGGGGCCCTTGCCGGGTATGTGCTTTACAGCTCCTTTAACGATTTAGGGGTTGCCGCGGTTTTCGTCAACCTGTTCACGCCCCTCCCTGCCGCATACCTGGGTATGCGTTACGGAGTGCGCACCGGTGGCACGGTCGTCGCCTTGACGGCATTGTCAATTTTGTTGCTGGGCGGCATGTCACCCATGGCGCTCTACCTGCTGCAGTTCGGTCTGCCGGCAGTTCTGCTGCCCTGGCTGATGCAGCGCGGGACCGGTTGGGACAGGGCGGTTGCAACGGTCGTCGGCCTGATGGTGGCCGCCAGCGTGAGTGGTTTGGTAGCGACCTCCATCGCTGCCGGGGAGTCACCCCTCACCGTGGCCGGCAGGCTCATCGACGAGGAAGTCTCCCGGACGAAGACCATGATGAACGAGATGTTCGCCGGAGCCGACCTGCCCGCCGAGCAGTTGGCGGAAGTGACCCGGTCGGTTGTGCAGATGGCCGAGTTCATTCATAAGGTCTACCCCAGCGTGATTGTGACCGTCGCCGGGATTATGGTTCTCGGCCTGGTCCTGCTGCTCTCGCTCGCTGCCCGGGGCAGGTATGTCATACCGGGCAAGGCTTTCCCGCAGTGGAAAGCTCCCGATTTCCTGGTGTGGTTCCTGATCGCGGCCGGCTTCACCGTGGTCTTTGCCGAGGGAGTGCCGGCGACTTTCGCCATGAACCTGCTGGTGATTCTGCTGCCGGTCTATTTTCTGCAGGGTCTGGCGGTGCTCGATTGTTTTTTCCGACGCAAGGCGTTCTCGCCACTGCTCCGGGGGATCGGTTATGTGCTGGTGACTGTGATCAACCCGTTGCCCATGGTGGTTACCGGAATCGGCGTGTTCGACCTGTGGGCGGATTTTCGCAAACCAAGACAAACGGAATCTTGAAGATTCACGGAGGATAAAAAGATGGAAGTCATTCTTACTGAAAATGTGAAGGGTCTCGGGACCATTGGCGAAGTCGTCAAGGTGAAGCCGGGCTATGCCCGCAACTACCTGGTTCCCCAGGGATTGGCCGTGACGGCCAACGCCCGTAATCTCACCGAGCGCGAGCATCACCAGCGCCAGCTCGCCCGCAAGGCCGAGAAGCTGAGCCAGGAAGCCGCCGACGTCAAGGCCCGCATCGAGGCGATCGAGTGTACTTTTGTGCACAAGGCCAGTGAAGAGGGCAAGCTGTTCGGCTCGGTCACGACCATGGAGATCGCCGAAGCGCTGGCCGCCAAGGGCGTCGAAATCGACCGCCGCAAGATACTGCTCGCCCAGCCGATCAAGGACCTCGGCAAGCACGAGATCGACATCAAGCTGAATGCCGGCGTCAATGCGACCATCAAGATCACGGTCCTCAGCGAAGATCAGGTCGAGGGCGAATCCGCCTGAGACCGCC
>JBFIMV010000434.1:0-2090 GCA_041611575.1 Desulfuromonadales bacterium
CACAAAAGGCTTGTCCCTCCGAGGAGCCGGAGCAACATGGTGCGATCAGAATTTCGCAGGGCGCTTTTCCAGAAAAGCACTTATCCCCTCCTGACAATCTGCGGTGGCAAAACAGAGCGCGAACAGGTCGGCCTCATGTCGCTCCGCCCGGGCAAAGTCCATTTCGAGCCCCTGGTCGATCGCCTCCTTGGCCAGGCGGATCGCCGAGGGGCTCCTCTCGCTCATGGTCAACGCCAGGGCCCGCGATTCAGCCATCAGCCGGCTCGCCGGCACCACCCGGTTGATCAGGCCGATGCGGCAGGCCTCCGCGGCGTCGATCATCTCCCCGGTGAAGACCAGCTCCTTGGCCTTGCCTTTGCCGACCAGCCGCGCCAGGCGCTGGGTGCCGGCGAAGCCGGGGATGATGCCGAGCTTGACTTCCGGCTGGCCGAAGCGTGCCGATTCGGAGGCGATACGCATATCACACCCCATGGCCAGTTCGCAACCGCCGCCGAGGGCATAGCCGTTGATGGCGGCGATCACCGGCTTGGGAAAGTTCTCTATGCGATTGATGACCCGCTGGGCGAGCAGCGCGAACGCACGCGCCCCGGCGACATCAAGCGAAGCCAGGTGGTTGATGTCGCCACCGGCGGCAAAGGCCTTGTCGCCGGCGCCGGTGACAATGACGACCCGCACGGCATCGTCCGCCTCGAGGTCGGCGAACAATCGCTCCAGGCCTTCAAAGGCCGCAACGGTAAGAGCATTCAGCGCCTTGGGATTGTTCAAGATGATCGTCGCCAGCGGGCCTTCTTTTTCGAGCAGCAGGTTCGATTCCGTCATCATCTGCCTCCATCAGGGGTTTAATCTGAAACATGACACCTGCCACCATGGCACCAGGCGAAACATTCATATCAGTTCGAGCATAACCAAACAGAAGGTCAACACATTTTAACGCAAAGACGCAGAGAAAAAGAACAAGTCGCAAAGAATAAACATAACTAAGCGAACGAATGGGAGCGATTTTCTCCGCGCCTTTCTCTGTTCCTTGGCGTCTTTGCGTTAAAAAGATACAAGTCTTTTTTTGGTTACAAGCCCGTCATAGTTTATTGCCTGAACGCAAAAGCCTCCGCGCAAAGCGGAGGCTGCGTGACTCTCTTGCTGACGGGGAAAGCCGTCAGAACTGTTCCCCGGTCCACATCTCCTCTTCGAAGCGGACCGCCTTGTTACGCCCCGTCTCCTTGGCCTTGTAGAGCGCGACGTCGGCGTACTTGATGCACTGCCAGAAACCTTCGCCGTCGTTGGGGAACTCGCTGACCCCGAGGCTCAGGGTCTTGTGGATCGAGCCGTTGGGGATCTTGATCTTGGTATCGTCGAAGATGCCGCGGATCTTTTCGGCCACCATGATGGCGTCTCCCGGGTTGATATCGATCAGCAGGATGAAGAATTCTTCGCCGCCGAAGCGGATGACGATGTCGGCGTCACGCACACCCTTGTTGATCAGGGCGGCGGTTTCCTTGAGGACCAGGTCGCCAACGTCATGGCCGTACTGGTCGTTGACCTGCTTGAAATAATCGAGATCGCACATGATCAGGCCGAGGGTCTTCTTGCGCCGCAGGATACCGGAGATCACGTGGTTGGCATGGTCCTGCAGGAAGCGCCGGTTGTAAAGCCCGGTCAACGGGTCCTTGAGCGCCGATTCACGCAGGGTGTTCATCAGGCGTTTGGCCTCGATCACCGACAGCGACTGCTTGACGTAGGTCTCCGCCTTGAAGATGCGCGCCTGGATGTCCGGGACGTTGAGCGCGTCGCCGGTGCCCTCGAAGAGGAACTGCACCACGCCGCCGGTGCGGCCGCCGATGATCATCGGCATGCAGATGTGGGTCTTGCCGGTCTCCTCCTTGAACTGCTTGCAGACCTGCGGGTAAGCCAGCGACGAGATCTCGTGACCGGTCTTCTTCGCCCGGCAGAGTTCGCAGTTGGTCAGGATCTCCGCGTTGCAGGACATCTCCTTCGTCGAGAGCGCCAGCGGGTAGACCGCCTCCATGTCGCGCTGGTTGTCCTTGACTTCGTAGATGACGAAATCATCGATGCCGAGCTCGCGGCGGAAGACG
>JBFIMV010000435.1:0-2081 GCA_041611575.1 Desulfuromonadales bacterium
CACAGACGGCCATTCTGCCAACAGTGATTGATTTGCGCGCGCGGGTTGTCTACCATGGAAGTCGAGGAGGTTCAGTAGACAGCTATGCGTCACATCATCTGTTCACTATCGCTGGCAGCAATGCTGCTGATGTTTCTGCCGTGTCGGCCGGTCGCGGCGCAGGACGCAGAGACAGGGAACCCGTTCGAGGCTCAGACCAGGGAACGGATCGCTGTGTATCTGGAGAAGCGGGCGGGCGGCTCAATGCCCCTGCCGGGCGTTTCACGGCTGCTCGTCCACGATCAGATATATGACTTGTACGAACAGCGGCAATTCCGGCCGGTCTGGATGGACGGTTGGCGGCTCAAGCCCGAAGCCCTGATGTTGCTCGAGAGTCTGCGCGCTGCCGGTGATCATGGCTTATGCAGCGATGACTACCTCCTGCAGGAGTTGGAGGGGCTGTTCCGGATTCAGAAGGACTTCACCCGTCACGACCTCCCTCTCTCTCCCGACAATCGGGCGGTCCTCGACCTTTTCCTCTCCCAGGCCTTCCTGACCCTCGCGACCCACTTTGTCGAAGGCCAGGTCGATCCGTCATTCGCCCATGTCGACTGGAAGGCGCGGAGGCGCAAGGCCGACCTGATCAAGCTGCTTGAGTATGCCATAGACAACCGGCGCCTGGGACAGGTCCTGCAAGACCTGATGCCGCCGCACGAAGAATATGATCTCCTGATCAAGACCCTCGGGGAATACCGCGAAATCGCCGCGAGGGGAGGGTGGCCGGTCATCCCGACCGGGCCGACGCTCAGGCCGGGAGATGTCGATGATCGCGTCGTTGCTCTGCGTCAGCTGCTGCTGGTGACCGGCGACCTGACCGATGAGACCCCGGCAACCAGCGAATACGATGCTGCAACAGTTGAGTCCGTCCGGCGTTTCCAGCTACGCCATGGCCTGGTGACCGACGGTGTCATAGGCCCCAACACCCTGGCTGAAATGCGTGTTCCGGCCCATCGGCGAGTCCGGCAGATCGAGCTGAACCTCGAGCGGTGGCGCTGGATGCCCAAGAGCTTCGGCGACCGGCATCTGCGTGTCAATATCGCCGGTTTTTCTCTGGAGGTGTTTGAAAACGGCCAGCCGGTCATGCAGATGCCGGTGATCGTCGGCACCCAGTATCGCAAGACGCCGGTCTTCTCGGCGCGCATGACCTACCTCGAGTTCGCCCCGTACTGGACCGTGCCGCCGACCATTCTTCGGGAGGACAAGCTGCCCAGGATCAAGCGTGACCCGAACTACCTGGAGAAGCATCATTTCCGGGTCATCAACCGCGTGGGTGGTGAGTGGGTTACAACGGACCCGGCGACGATCGACTGGAGTCGCGTCGATGCGCGCAAGTTTCCCGGTATGCTGCGCATGGACCCCGGCCCCTGGAACCCTCTGGGGCGGGTCAAGTTCATGTTCCCCAATCCGTTCAACGTCTACCTGCACGACACCAACGAGGCCTCCCTGTTCAGACAGAACGTCCGGTCGTTCAGCTCGGGCTGCATCCGGGTCAAGCGCCCGATGGACCTCGCCCAGTATCTGCTCGAAAACACGGCTGATTGCGATCGTCTGTTGGCCCTTTTCTCCGCCAGGACTCCCACCAGGGTGTCCATCCCTCCGATACCGGTGCATATCCAGTACTGGACCGCCTGGGTCGATCGCGAGGGGCTTGCTCATTTCAGGGAGGATGTCTACCTGCGTGACCTGGACCTCGAGGTCGCACTCGAGAATCCGGATTACCGGGTCCTCGATCAGCTCAAGGCGGGCAATGGAACGGCGCAGGTGGGTGCCCTGCTGAATTGATTTCCTAGAACAGGTCTTTCAGCCAGCCGAAAGCGACCAGTGTACCGATGGCGGAACCGAGCGAAGAGAGGAAGAAGACCAGCAGGACCCGCGTCAGGCGATTGCGCCACCAGCCGCGCAGTCCGGCGATGTCCTCTGCGACCCGTTCCATGTCGCTGACCTGGGGGGGGGCGATGACTGCCTGCACCAGGCCGGTGACAAAGCCGGCACCGATGGTGGGGTTGAGCGACGTGATCGGTGCGGCGATAAAGGCGGTCAGG
>JBFIMV010000436.1:0-2075 GCA_041611575.1 Desulfuromonadales bacterium
ATACAAGCACCTGAAGAAACAGATTATTACCGGTCCACACGACACTCGCATGAGGCCCCCATGCCGGTCTTCACACTTGCCGCGCCCATACTGATCATCGAAGATGATCGCAACACCGCCGCCCTGATTGCCACCTACCTGCAACGGGAGGGCTTTGCCACGCAGTCGGTCCATGATGGCGCCGAGGCGCTGAAACTGGCGCGGCAACAACCGCCGGGCTTCATCATCCTCGATGTCATGCTGCCGAAGGTCGACGGCTGGGAGATCTGTCGCGAGCTGCGCAAGCTCTCCGACGTGCCGATCCTGATGCTGACTGCCCGCGAGGACGAAATCGACCGGGTCCTGGGCCTGTCGCTCGGCGCTGATGACTACGTGGTCAAGCCCTTCAGCCCGCGCGAGCTGGTGGAGCGCGTCAAAGCCATCCTGAGACGCACCACGCGACGGGAAACAACCAGCCGCCAGAGGCTGGTCCACGGTGAGCTGTCGCTGGACAGCGAAAAACGCCGCGTCACCCTTGCCGGCCAGCCCGTGGCGCTGACCGCCGTTGAATACAAGCTGCTTCTTGCCCTGATGAGCGCGCCGGGCAGAGCCTTTTCCCGCGACGAACTTCTGGGGCAAATCTATGAACACGGCGAAAACGTTGTCGACAGGGTCATCGACGTGCACCTCGGCCACCTGCGCCAGAAGCTTGCCGACGATCCGGCCAACCCCCGCTATATCGAGACGGTACGTGGCTTCGGCTATCGCTTTGCCGATCGGGAAGCACGATGAAGCGCCGCCTGCACTGGAAGCTGATGCTGGTCTCCACCGTGCCTGCGATTGCGTTGATCGTCGGCATTATCTGGCTGGCTTTCAACCAGCTGGCGGCCGACTACTTCATGGTCCTGATGGACAAGTACATGGTATCGCCCACCGACACGCACCGGGCGTTCCAGACCGCGGTCCATCGCTACCTGCTCTGGGCGAGCCTGGCCGCCCTGCTGCTGGCCTTCCTGCTCAGCTATCTCCTGACCCGTCGCGTGCTGCGCCCTCTCTCGCAGATGATCGATGCCAGTCGCCAGATTGCCGCCGGCAATTTTACGGCGCGGGTCGATGCAGAACCTGATGACGAGATCGGTGAGCTCGGCCGTGCCTTCAACCGCATGGGCGCCAGCCTCGAACAGCTGGAGCGGCTGCGCAAGACGATGGTCGCCGACGTTGCCCATGAGCTGCGGACCCCGCTGACCAACCTGCGCGGCTACCTCGAGGGGCTGAGCGATGGCGTCATCCGGCCCGACAAGCAGACCCTCGACATGCTGCAGCAGGAAAACCTGCGGCTGGTCAGCCTGGTAGAAGACCTCAGCCAGCTGGCGCAGGCTGACGCCGCACGCGCCTTTCTGGACCGCAAGACTGTTGACCTGCAGGAATGCATTGGCGAGATCGTGACTCTTTACCGGATGAATTTCGAGGAGAAAGGCATTCTCCTGACAACCTCGTACGACGGGCAGGCCGTTGTACAGGCGGATCGTGACAAACTGCTGCGGGCGATCCGCAACCTGGTGGAGAACAGTTGCAAGTACACCCCCGCCGGCGGTCAGGTGAAGATCGCCTGCACAGTGATGGACACGCGGGCGCGCGCCGAGTTCATCAACAGCGGCCCCGGCATTCCCGCCACCGACCTCCCCTTCATCTTCGAGCGCTTCTTCCGCGCCGAACCATCGCGCTCACGCGAGGCGGGCGGTGCCGGCATCGGCCTGGCGATCGTCAAAGAGCTGATCGAAGCCCATGGCGGCCGAGTCGGTGCCGAAAGCACTCCGGGCGAGACCCGGATCTGGTTCGACCTTCCCCATTGAAGCCTCGCCCGCAAGCCTCGCCCGCAAGACTTTATCGTATCTTTACCTGATCTTTCTCCCCTGTTCACATCCTGCCTTTATGCTCGTAACAACGATTAGTCCCGAAGAAGACATGACATCCGCAAGCGGTCACGTCTTCAACTTCCCTGCGCTCTTGACGGCTTTCCGGAGTTTGTGGCCGAAACGGCTAAGGTGGTAAAATCGAGAGGCACAGATTGCAAGGAGACGTTTCGATGAAGACCC
>JBFIMV010000437.1:0-2074 GCA_041611575.1 Desulfuromonadales bacterium
AAAAATACTGGATGTCTTTCAGGGCGAGTCTTACTTCACGCGACACCACAGGAATACCCTTGTAACTCACCGTAAATCGCAAGACGCCATCACCTTCGGAACGGCCCTCGAACAAAAAGGTCGTCAGCACATCCTTGATAAACTGTTCGGCTGAAACCGTCGCTACTTCCGGACTGACAGCTACTAGAAGCGGCTTGGCAACCTGTTCATCTGGTTCGGCTCCTGTGGCGCTTACATCAAGGCCAAGGTAACCATCATCCTGTCCTGCTGAAGCAAATATGTTCACCATCGGCTTTGTGGAGTCATCGTCAGCGATCATTGAGAACCCGTAGGTAAAGCTCGATGGATCAAGTGCTCCACGCAGAATCTGCAGCCTCGACAGATCCTCCAGATCCCGTTTGCACGGGATCCTGTTGTCATGACTGTCGTTGCCAGCTTCAACGTCGTCCTCTTCTCCACTGCTCTGCACATCCCGGTCGTTATTTACCCAAAACAATGCTGATTCATCTACGAGTCTGTTGAATCTGATATTCCGGTCCCGATCCCCATCAACCGCCATGTCGAGGTGGACAACCGTCAACGGCACCACGTCGGTCAACGTTTCCCCCTGCACCGGAACATAGGTCAGCGTCAGGCTGTCGGCGTGCAGGCCGGGGCTTTCACCCAACCCTTCGAGGTACAGCGGCACGCTGAGCGGGGCTGCATTGATCAGCTTCGGCGGGTCACCGGGTTTGAGTTCGACGAGCTCGCCGTCCAGGTCGGCGAAGATGCGCAGCCGGGACGAATCGGCGGCGCGCACCTGCCAGCTGCCGCCGACCATGCCGGGGTCGTCGATGTTGACCCAGGCGCGCTTGAGCTCGTCGTCGGTGCGCAGCATGCCGGGGGTCGCGGCGTCGGGCAGGCTGACGGCGGGATCGGCTTCGGACTCGTCGAAGTCGTTGTTGAGCAGGACGAAGGCGCCGATCTGGGTTTCGAGCAGGTCGGGGAGCCCGTCGATGCGCAGGTCGACGCTGCTGACGACGGGAACCACTGGAATCCTGGGGCTGTAGATGGCGTTGTCTTCGCCGGCCTGGCCGAGCATAACCTGGATTTCGTAGTTCTTGATCGGATGGAACAGATAGCCCTGCGGCAGGGTGACGCCGGCGTTGCCGGAGGTCGGGGCGATCAGGGTCTCCCAGAGCTTGCCGTCGGCATGGATAATAACCTGTGCCATGCCGGCGACGTATTCGGCGGGGCGGATGGTGATGGGGATCTCCACGGGGCGCACCAGGAAACCTTGCGCATCGACCGGCACCACCAGGGATTCGGGGACATCGAGGGCGACACCCCAGATCTCGACGGTCTTTTCGACCGGGCCGATGACCCGTGTCTGCACGCCGCCGCCGTCGCAGTGACTGCACTGATTAACGATGACCCACCGGTCGTGCGAGGCGGTCGCCTGCAACGGCACCAGGTTCAGGCCTTCGGCGATCTCCAGGTCGAGCCCGTAGAGGAAGGGGGCCGGCTGGCTGTTGCCGGCGGCGACGCGCTTGAGCTCGGCGCCGGCGGCGGTAACACGGTCCGGCGGGACCTGGGAAAAGGCGCCGGTCCCCACCACCCGATCGCAGGTGCGCGCGGGGTCCGGCGAGCAGGCGAGGGTCTCGCCGTTCTGCAGCACCTCCGCCCCTTCCTTGAGGAGATAGGACTTGACGGCGAGCTGGGCCGTGACCCCGGCGGGCCGGGCATCGACGTTGCGCCCGGCGTCGTCAGTGCGCCGCGGGTAGTTCAGCACCAGCGTCTCCACGGGGTCGCCGGGCGGGGCGCAGGCGTTGCCGGTCGCTTGCGGCGTGACGGTGCGCGTCGTCGTGCCGGTCGCCGTCGGGAAGGCGATGTCGAGCGGGTAGCCGGCCCCCGCCAGGCCGCCGAGGACGACGCCGGGGAGCGCGCTGCCATCGGAGCGCGAGACGACGTTGAGCGCCGTGCGGGCGCCGGCGCATTCGCCGCGCACCGGCAGCTGCCTGAGGCAGGCGTCCGCCGGCGCGACGAGCTCGGCGAGGAGCAGCTTGGCGGCGATGTCCGGCGGCGTGCAGGAGGT
>JBFIMV010000438.1:0-2058 GCA_041611575.1 Desulfuromonadales bacterium
GGCGACGCCGCCCGGGCGCTGGGTGCCCTGGTGCAGTACGGCCGGATCCAGCAAAGGGACATCGGCCAGCCGCACCTCTTCGACGGGGTCGACACGGACAAGGCCAAAGCGATCGTCAGGGAGGCCGGGAAGGCCGGGCGCGAGGTGCTTTCCGCCTACGAGGTCTACAGCATCTTCGAGGCCTACGGCATTCCGGTCGCCCCCTGGAAGGTGGTCAAGAACGTCGAACAGGCGGTCGCCGCCGCGACGACCATCGGCTTTCCGGTAGTGGTCAAGGTCGACTGCGCCGAGATCGACCACAAAAGCGACATGGGTGGCGTCGTCATCAACCTCAAGGATGCCGCGGCCGTGCGCTACACCGTGGAAGAAATGCAGAAAAGGCTCGGTCACTTTGGCGAGCTCGGCTTCCTGGTGCAGAAGTTCCTCCCCGGCGGACGCGAGCTGATCATCGGCGCCAGCGCCGAGCGTGAACTCGGCCACCTGGTCATGTTCGGCCTCGGCGGCATCTACGTCGAGGTCCTCAAGGACGTGGTCTTCAAGGTCGCTCCGGTGACCCGCGTCGAAGCCGAGGAGATGCTCGCCGGGATCAAGACCGCGGCCCTGCTCGACGGCATCCGTGGCGAAGCGGGGATCGACAAGCAGGCGGTCATCGAACTGGTCCAACGGGTTTCGCAGCTGCTCGGCGACCTGCCGATGATCCAGGAGATGGACTTGAATCCGATCATGGCTTTTGCCGACAGCGCCTTTGCCGTCGACGGCAGAATCCGCATTTCCACTGAAGAGTAAAGGGCGGAAAATATGATTTTAGGCAAGAAGGAAGCCAGCTCAAACTGGCAGAGCATGTGCCAGTCGCGCATCAAAACCCCTGAAGAGGCCGTCAAGGCGATCAAATCCGGCGACCGGGTCTTTCTCACCGGCAACGCATCGGTACCGTTGCCGCAGCTCGACGCCCTGGTGAAGCGGGCGCCAACGCTGCAAAACGTCGAAGTCTGCCATCCGCTGACCATCTGCCCGGCGGATTATGTCGCCCCGGAGATGGAGGGGCACCTGCGCATCAACTCCATGTTCATCAGCGCCAACGTTCGCAAGGCGATCAACGAGGGGCGCGCCGACTTCACACCGGTGCTGCTCTCCGAGTTCCCCCTGCTCTTCAAGAACGGCCACCTCCCCCTGGACGTGGCCCTGATCCATGTCTCGCCGCCGGACGATGACGGCTTCTGCTCCATGGGGGCGGAATCGGGCCTCACCATCTCGGCTGCGGAAGTCGCCAAGGTCGTGATCGCCCAGGTAAACGAGCAGATGCCGCGCACCCTGGGCGACACCGCCATGCACATCGACCGCATGCATCACGTCGTACCCTGCAACACGCCGCTGTTCGAAATGCCGATGGGAGACGATGCCGACCACGGGGTGGTCGAAAACATAGCGGCCCATATTGCCGGGCTGATCCCCGACGGCGCGACCATGCAGCTGGGCATCGGCGCCCTCCCCAATGCTGTCCTGAAATTTTTGTATCAGAAAAAGGATCTCGGCATTCATTCCGAACTGATCTCCGACGGCGTCATCGACCTGGTCGAGGCCGGCGTCCTGAACGGCTCGCGCAAGACCCTGCACCCCGGCAAGATCACCTGCGGCTTCCTGCTCGGCACCAAACGCCTCTACGAGTGGGTCGACAACAATCCGCTGGTCGAGCTGCGCCGCACCGAGTATGTCAACGACCCCTTCGTCGTGGCGCAGAACGACCGCATGGTGGCGATCAACTCGGCCATCGAGGTCGACCTCACCGGCCAGGTCTGCGCCGACAGCATCGGCCCGAAGATGCACTCGGCCGTCGGCGGCCAGCTGGACTTCATCTACGGCTCCTCCCGCGCCAAGGGTGGCGTACCGATCATCGCCCTGCCGAGCACCTCGACCCTGCGGGACGGCAGCGTGGTCAGCAAGATCGTGCCGATGCTCAAGCAGGGGGCGGGCGTCGTCACCAGCCGCAACCATGTCCACTACGTGGTGACCGAGTTCGGGGCCGCGGAGCTTTACGGCAAGACGGTTCGCCAGCGGACC
>JBFIMV010000439.1:0-2051 GCA_041611575.1 Desulfuromonadales bacterium
ATCCTGTCGGCCTATATCCCCGGCAACGAACGGATCATCACCATCGAGGATTCCGCCGAACTGCAACTCCAGCAGGAGCACGTCATCCGTCTCGAAACCCGCCCGCCGAGCATCGAGGGGACCGGCCAGGTCACGCAGCGCGACCTGGTGCGCAACAGCCTGCGCATGCGGCCGGACCGTATCATCGTCGGCGAGGTGCGCGGCGCCGAGGCCTTCGACATGCTGCAGGCCATGAACACGGGTCATGAAGGCTCATTGACGACCATCCATTCCAACTCGCCTCGCGATTCGTTGACCCGCCTGGAATCGATGATCCTGATGACCGGCGTCAACCTGCCGGAGAAGGCGATGCGCTTCATGACCTCATCGGCGCTCGACCTGGTGATCCAGGCCTCGCGCATGTCGGACGGTACCAGGAAGGTCACGTCGATCTCGGAAATCGTCGGCATGGAGGGCGAGGTCATCACTCTGCAGGAAATCTTCACTTTCGAGAAACAGGGGGTCGACAAGAATGGCAAGGTGGTCGGCCGCCACCGGTCGACCGGAATCCGGCCCAAATTCAGCGACAAGCTCGAGCTGGCCGGCATCGAGGTTCCCGAGAGCCTCTTCCACAACACCGCTCGCTGAGATCCGGAGGGATCATGGACCTACTGACCATCTTCTTCTTTGTCGCGGTCTTCATCTTCACGGTCGCCATGGTCGAGCTCGTCTACCTGGCGTGGGTCGAGAGCCGTTTCGCTGAGAAAAGAACCGTAAAAAAACGCCTGCTGTACATTTCCGCCGGCGGCAAGCACGGCAAGGACAAGCTGGTCAAGTACCGCAAGACCGTGCTCAACGAAGTCGGCGTCTATGAACGTTTCATCCTGGGCCTGCCGCGCTTCAGCGACCTTGACAAACTGCTCATCAAATCGAACCTGCCGATCAACGCGTCCCTATTCATCCTGGTCAGCATCGCCCTGGGTGCGCTTGGCGTCATCGCGGGAATGCGCTTTTTACCTCACGCTCTTGCCGCCGCCGTTCTGGGCCTGATTTTCCTGCTGCTCCCCTACCTGCTGCTGAAGATCGGCGAGAAGCGCTACTTCACCAAGTTCAACGAACAGTTGCCGGAAGCGCTCGACCTGCTCGCAAGGGCGGTCCGTTCAGGCAATTCGATCACCTCGGGACTGGCGATGATCGGTGACGAGTTGGACCTGCCGATCAGCGCTGAATTCGCCGCAACGGTTGACGAGATCAACCTGGGCTTGACCATGAACGAGGCGATGGAGAACCTCTGCGAACGCGTTCCCCTTCCGGACCTGCGTTTCTTCGCCATCGCCATCCTCGTGCAGAAGGAGACCGGCGGCAACATCGGTGAGATCCTCGACAACATCAGCCGCCTGATCCGCGAGCGGATCCAGTTCAAGCGCCAGGTGCGCGCCCTGACTGCGGAAGGGCGGTATTCCGCGGGGATCCTCATCGCCCTGCCGATCCTGATGTTCTGCTACATTTATTTCACGAATTACGATTACATGAAAATCATGCTCGAAGAAAAGATGGGACACTACATGTTGTTCGGAGCGGCTGTCATGCAGGTCATCGGCTCCATCATGATCAAGAAAATTGTCACCATCGACATCTAGGAGGGCTCCATGCAATTCATCAAGAACCTCTTTTACATATTTATTGACAACTTCAATTACTACGGCATCCTGCTGCTTCTCTTCCTCGCCGTGATGGCGCTGGTGTTCGCCGTGGCATTTCTCCTTACCAACATCCGTAACGAAACCGATACCAGGCTTGGCAAGCTGCTCGGCAAGCAGAATAAACCCGGTGACGCCAAAAGCCCGCTGTCGTTTCTCAGCAAGAAAGAGGAGAGCCTCGCCGTCAAAGTCTCGAAGCCGATCCACAAGCTGTCTTCACTCCACGAACGGGAAGGCCGGCAGAAGCTGCGCCTGAAACTGGTCAAGGCCGGCTATCGTTCGGACATGGCCATATACAACTACCTGGCAATCAAAGTCTTTCTGCCTCTGGCGTTTATCGGCCTTTACCTGCTGACGCGCATGTATTACAAG
>JBFIMV010000440.1:0-2041 GCA_041611575.1 Desulfuromonadales bacterium
AGGACGATCGGCCCGGGGGTGCCGGGGTTCCTGACCAGGGCGACCTGCAGGCGGTGGCTGTGCTTGAATGCCTCGAGCTGGTAGATGGCTTTGAGCAGGTCCTCGCTCAGGTCGCGACGCTTGAGCAGGGCGTGCAGATGGTCTTCATTCAGGTTGCAGTTCTTCAGGGTCGCGCGCAGCACCTGCATGTCGGGATCGAGCAGGGTCTGGAACAGCTCCTCGCTGCCGGCGGTCAGGGCCTTCTGCAGCCTCTTTGCCAGGTCGAGATCAAGGGTCGCGTTTTGATGCCGGCTCTCCATGGTCCCATTATGGCGGCAGCACCGGAGATCGTCAACGGTCGCCGTGGCCGTCGTCGCGCAGATATTCGCCGAGAAAGTCGTTTTTGAAACTGGTGAAATCGCCGGCTTCTATGGCAGCCCGGGCGCCGGCAACCATGTCGAGGTAGAAACGCACGTTGTGGATCGCCGCCAGGGTGGCCGAGAGGACCTCGTTGGCGTTGAACAGGTGGTGCAGGTAGGCGCGCGTGAAGTTGCTGCAGCAGTAGCAGGTGCAGGATGCGTCGACCGGAAAGAAGTCGCGCCGGTAGCGACGGTTGGTCAGGCGGATCTTGCCGCGACGGGTGAAGAGGGTGGCGCTGCGGGCATAGCGTGTCGGGATGACGCAGTCGAACATGTCCATGCCGCGCTCGATGCTCTCGAGAATATCTTCCGGCAGGCCGACCCCCATCAGGTAGCGGGGCTTGTCCTGCGGCAGGAATGGCTCGGTATAATCGACCACCTGCTTGAGCAGCTCCAGGCCTTCGCCGACACTCACGCCGCCGATGGCGTAACCGGGGAAATTCATGGCGGTCAGGGCTTGCGCGCAGTCGCGTCGCAGGTCGTCGTAGACGCTCCCCTGGACGATGCCGAACAGCGCCTGGTCCGCTCTTTCGTGGTATTTGAGGCATTGCTCCGCCCAGCGCAGGGTCTTGCCGATCGATTTGCGCGCGTAGTCACGGGTGGCCGGGTAGGGGATGCACTCATCGAAGGCCATGATGATGTCGGCGCCGAGACGGTTCTGGATCTGCATCGCCTCACGTGGCCCGAGGAAGATGCGGTCACCACTGACTTCGTGCTTGAAAAAGACTCCAGTCTCGGTGATCTCCTTGTTTGGTAGAGAAAAGACCTGGAACCCGCCGCTGTCGGTGAGGATCGGTTTCGGCCAGTGCATGAAACGGTGCAGTCCGCCGGCCTTCTCCACCAGCCCTTCGCCGGGCTTGAGGTGCAGATGATAGGTGTTCGACAGGATGATCTGCGCTCCGGCATCCTCGACCTGGGCCGGAGTCATCGCCTTGAGGGCGCCGTGGGTCCCGACCGGCATGAAGATCGGCGTTTCGATGCGGCCGTGGGGTGTGGTCACGCGGCCACGGCGGGCACGAGTCTGAGGGTCCTGCTTGAGAAGATCGAATTGCAACATGATGTCTGGACTTTTCTGGCGTGGTGGTTGCACTCTATGGCACTATGGTGTCTGTAAGGGGTTTCGCGAAGTCTGGCGGACTGTAACAGAATTGTACCACGACGACAATAAATTCCGATGATGGCACCCAACTCACTCTTGATACCGACCCGGCCTGATGCTCTGCAATACGCGGATTGTGCCCGGTTGAAGTTCCTGCTCGAATTCAGCACCCCCTGTCTGCTGCAACCGGCTGTTTTCCTTGGCCTCGGTCGACTTCTGCGCCTTGCATCCCGACAGATCCAGGGGGGAAGAGGGTTGTTCAACGCTGCCCTGAGCGATGATCCGATTGCCCAGCGCCGCCATCAAAAACCATCGCCGCCTTATGTCGTGCGGATGCCTCTGACCGGGGAACGGCAGGTTGACGCTGGTGAGCAACTCGAACTGGAGGTGCTCTTTCTGGGCACCAGCATACCGTTAATCCGCGACTTTATCGCCAGCCTGGAACATCTCGGCCGGCTTGGCCTGGTTGAAGGAGAAGGGCAGTTCGAGGTGTTGCAGGCCGTGAGCATCGGACTCGACCTGGCAGAAGAAGTCATCTGGCACC
>JBFIMV010000441.1:0-2021 GCA_041611575.1 Desulfuromonadales bacterium
ACCGTTTCGAACTTCACCTGCCGGAGGGTGAAATGACAGTGTCCGCAGACCGTGGACGCCTGGCACAACTGCTGGGTCATCTCGTCGGAAATGCGGTGAAGTATTCCCCCGGCGGTGGTCGTATCGGGCTGACCGTTGTCAAGCGTGAGCGCGATTTCGAGATTCACGTGGAGGATGAGGGGATCGGTATGACCGAAGAACAGGCCGCCCATGTTTTTGATCGCTTCTACCGGGTGGACTCGACCAACACGGCGGTGCAGGGGGCCGGGCTGGGGTTGAGCATCGTGCGCCATGTGGTCGATGCTCATCACGGCGACGTGCAGGTTGAGAGCCGACTCGGACAGGGTACCGTCATCCGGGTCATCTTGCCGCTTCTTCCGCCGACCGGAAATGCTTAGGCCCCCAGGCCCTTTGTCTCGACGCCCGCAGCGCAACAGGATTGACCCGCCCGATCGAAATGCGTTATTATCCCGATACTAAACGGGCTTCAGGCCCGTTTTTTCTTGTCGGTCACAGGCCCCCAGGGGCCGTTTCTCCGAATCTATGAGGTCAGTTTGAGCAACCGTTTTCTCCAGGAAATTGAAAAGCGCCGGACTTTCGGCATCATCAGTCACCCCGACGCCGGCAAAACCACCCTGACGGAAAAGCTCCTGTTGTTCGGCGGCGCCATCCAGTTGGCCGGGGCGATCAAGGCCCGCAAGGCGGGGCGCCATGCGACCAGCGACTGGATGAAGGTCGAGCAGGAACGCGGCATCTCGGTGACCACCTCGGTCATGAAGTTCGGGCACCGCGAATGCGAGATCAACCTGCTCGACACGCCCGGTCACCAGGACTTCTCCGAGGACACCTATCGCGTCCTGACCGCGGTCGACAGCGCCCTGATGGTGATCGACAGCGCCAAGGGGGTCGAGACGCAGACCGAGAAGCTGATGGCTGTCTGCCGCATGCGCAACACGCCGGTGATCACCTTCATCAACAAGATGGACCGCGAGGGTCAGTCCCCTCTCGATCTGCTGACCGATGTCGAAGACAAATTGCAGATCGAATGCGCACCCATGTCCTGGCCGATCGGCATGGGCAAACGCTTCAAGGGGGTCTACAACCTCTATCGCAAGGAACTCAGGCTGTTCCGTTCGGGTGACGCGCGGCGCACCGAGGAGGTCACGGTCGTCAAGGACCTCGATGACCCGCGACTCGATGAGCTGCTGGGGAGCGCTGCAGACGAACTGCGTGAGGACATCGCCCTGCTGGAAGGGGCGGCCAATCCCTTTGAGCTGGAGGAATATCTCAAAGGCAATCAGACTCCGGTCTTCTTCGGCAGCGCCATCAACAACTTCGGCGTCGAGGAACTGCTCGACGCCCTGGTCGATCTGGCTCCCGCCCCCGGTCCGCGCCAGACCCAGACCCGCCTGGTCGCTCCGGACGAAGAGGCGTTCTCCGGTTTTGTCTTCAAGGTGCAGGCGAACATGGACCCGGCCCATCGTGACCGCATCGCCTTCCTGCGTATCTGTTCCGGGCGTTTCCAGCGCGGCATGAAGGTGCGTCACCACCGCCTTGGCAAGGACGTGACCCTCTCCCAGGCGATCATCTTCATGGCCCAGGACAGGGCCAATGTCGAAGAAGCCTTCCCGGGTGACATCATCGGCCTGCATAATCATGGTACAATCAAGGTCGGCGATACGTTCAGTGACAAGGAGCCGCTCAAGTTTACCGGCATCCCGAGTTTTGCCGCCGAGCATTTTCGCCGCGTGCGCCTCAAGTCGCCCCTCAAGGCCAAGCAGCTGGAGAAGGGCCTCAAGCAGTTGTCCGAAGAGGGGGCGATCCAGGTGTTCCGGCCGCTTCTCAGCAACGATTACATTGTCGGGGCGGTCGGTGTCCTGCAGTTTGACGTGACTATGGAGCGCCTGAAGACCGAGTACGGTGTTGACGCCATCTACGAAGGGGTCGATTACGCCACGGCGCGTTGGATCAGCAGCAAGGATCCGAAGAAACTGGCTGAATTCGAGAAGAAGAACCAGGCA
>JBFIMV010000442.1:0-2012 GCA_041611575.1 Desulfuromonadales bacterium
AAGACGATGATCCTCGAGCAGATCTGGGATTTCCGTTTTGATCCGCAAACCAACGTGGTTGATGTGCTGGTTTGTCGGTTGCGCAACAAGATCGATCGTGATTTCCCCGTCAAGCTCATCCACACCCTGCGCGGAATCGGTTATGTCATCAAGCAGCCCGACCAAGCGTCTTAGCAGCACCATCGGATTTCGCATCGCCGCCGGCTATTCTCTGCTGGTTTTTTTCAGCTTTTTGCTGCTGATGGGAATCGCCTACAGTTTCCTGACCGCCACCCTGGCCCGCAATGACCGCGAACAGGTGGGGATTGAGCTGCAGATCCTGCGCGAAGCCTATGCCTCCGGCGGACTCGCCGAGTTTGAACAAGCCGTCATTGACAATGACCGGTACCGCAAGAACAACCCGTTCTTTACCCGCATCCGGCTGAATGACGGGACAACCAGGATATTTCTCCCTCAGTATTGGCAGGAGTTCGACCTGGGTCTCCTGGACGCGGACCCGCCGGTCATGGAGGACGGCTGGATCCACCTTGCATCGCGGGATGGGCGTTATACGCTGGAAATCCTCGGTGCCGAAGCTCCGGGCGAGTTCCAGTTTCAGGTGGGCATCAGTACCGAGGACCGGCAGGCTGTCCTCTACCGTCTTCAGGAGACGATGCTGTTCGTCAGCCTGCCTTTGCTGTTCCTCTGTCTTGCCGGAGGGGCTCTGCTGTCTCATCGTTCATTGCGTCCGGTCCGGCAGTTGATCCAGACTGTGGAATCGATCCATGGCGGCTCCTGGGATGCCCGGGCGCCGCGTACCGGTCGCGGCGACGAGCTCGACGACCTGGGCCGTCTGTTCAATGAGCTGATAGAAAAGATCAATGTCCTGATCCGGGGCATGAAGAACGCCCTGGACAATGTCGCTCACGATCTGCGCACCCCCATGACCCATTTCCGCAACCAGGCAGAAGGGGCCTTGCGCCAGGATGCCGATCACGAAACCTGCCGCCTCGCACTGCACGCATGCCTGGAGGAGTCGGACCACGTGCTGGGGATGCTCAATACCCTGATGGATATTTCCGAGGCGGAATCCGGCACGCTTTATCTCAACCGGCGGGACGTCGACTTTTCTTCCCTGGTGGAGAATGTCGCTGACATGTATCGCTACGTCGCCGAGGAAAAAAACATCACTCTCGAGAGCGCCATCACGCCCTCGCTGCACTTGAGCGTCGATCCGGAGCGCATGTGCCAGGTCCTGGCCAACCTGCTGGACAATGCGGTCAAATATACCCGGCCTTCCGGTCGCATTCTGTTGTGTCTGAAGGATACGGGACACGGCATTCGCCTTGAGGTGGCCGACACCGGCTGCGGGATTGATCCCGCCGATCACGACAGGATTTGGGACCGTCTCTACCGGGGGCGCCATGAAACCCGGGGGATCGGCCTGGGCCTCAGCTTGGTCAGGGCGATCACTATTGCCCATGGTGGTCAGGTCACGGCGCAGAACCGCCCGGAGGGCGGCGCTCTCTTCGTCGTAAGCTTGCCTGACCCAGCCATTTCCTGAGCTTTCAAATTTGTAATGTTCCTGTAAGTTCGCGGCAATCTTCCTGACGGTATAAGTGAACAAACACTGTTCTGTCGGGAGTATTATCGTGATCAACTTGTTTGACAGCCTCGCCCATGTTGTACCCTCCGTCATCCTTTCGATAATCCTCTTCCAGCAGAGACCGAAACGAAACGCAGCACAAACCTCTTCCGTTGCGCGGAAAGTGCAGCATGCTGAGAAAATCCTTTGACAGAATCGACCGGACCTTTGGCTGGTTTGAGAATTGGACGCTGCTGGTGTCGGTCTGCGTCGCCCTGGTGGTCGCCATGGCCAACGTCCTGCTGCGCAAGATGACCAACGACGTCAACCTCTACTGGTCGGACGAAGTGGTGCGCAAGACCATCTACATCTCCACCTACATCGGTTGCGTGGTGGCGGTGCGCAATCGCTCGTTGATCTGCATCGACTGTCTGCCGCAAATGGTGCC
>JBFIMV010000443.1:0-2008 GCA_041611575.1 Desulfuromonadales bacterium
CGCCAGTTGAAAGTCGAAAATATTCTGTCAGCGCTGCGCAAGGGGGTTCTGGCCGGACAGCTGTTCACCGTCTACCTCGGGTCGGCGCTGCGCAACAAGGGGATACAACCGGTTCTGGATGCGGTGACAGCCCTGCTGCCTTCGCCCCTTGACCTGCCGCCGGTGCCGGCACATGACCCAGAAGGCGGCGAAGTCCTGCTCGAATGCGACCCGGCGGGGCCGCTCTGCGCCCTGGCCTTCAAGGTCCTCTCGGATGAAGGCCGAAAGCTTACCTACCTGAGGATTTATTCCGGGACGGTCAGTGCCGGAGAGGCTCTGCTGAACAGCACCCGCGGTGTTCAGGAACGAGCCGCCAGGCTGTTTCGCATGCATGCCCACAAGCGCGAGCGTATCGATAGCGCCAGGGCCGGTGACATCGTCGCCGCTGCCGGGCTCAAAGAAGCGCTGACAGGTGACACCCTCTGTTCCTCTGATACGCCGCTGCTTCTGGCCGGGTTGACCATTCCGGAGCCGGTTGTCTCTCTGGCGGTTGAGCCGCGTTCGGTACAGGATCGCGACAAGCTGCTGCATTCTCTGGAGAAATTACAGTGGGAGGACCCGACCTTTCGCGTCCGGGAGGACGAGGACACCGGCCAGACCGTGCTGACCGGCATGGGGGAGCTGCACCTGGAGGTTGTCTTGCGCAGGCTGGCTGATGATTTCGGAGTTGAAGTCAACGCCGGACAGCCGCAGGTGGTCTATCGCGAAAGCATTGCGAAGGGTGCCAGCCACCGTGAAGTCTTCTCGCGCGAAATCGACGGTCGGGAACAGCGTGGCGAAGTTGCTCTTGCCATAGTGCCGAACGAGCGAGGAGAAGGGGTCGAAATCGTTTTGGCGGACTGCCTGTCGGGATCACTCAACGCGGAATTCCGCTCGGCCCTGCTCGAAACTTTGCAGATGGCGACCCGTTCCGGAGTTCAGGTCGGCTACCCGATGGTCGATATGTACATTACCGTCGAAGATGTGCCGCTCGTGCCCGGGGCGACGACCGTACTCGGTGTGCGGGCTGCGGCCCAGCGCGGCCTGGTTGAGGCCGTTCGCGCCGCAGCCCCCATGCTGCTCGAACCGATCATGGCTTTGGAGATAACCTGCCCGAACGAATTTTCGGGCAAAGTGCTCGGCGGCATACAGCAGAAGCATGGACGCGTCGAGGGCATGGAGTCACGCGAGGTGATCGATCTCATCAGGGTGCATGTGCCGCTCTCCGAGATGTTTGGCTACATGACCGAACTGCGCAGCGCCACCCAGGGGCGCGGCTCCTTCACCATGGAATTCAGTCATTACGACCGGGCTCCCGACGCAGTGCTTGAGAAGTTCGGCTTGAAGTAACGAGCAGCAGCTGTTGAATTTGATTTCTCTTCAGGAGCAACCGGAGTCTTTCAGATTCCGGTTTCGTCTGCGGGGCCGCTGTACTCGATGCCGATCAGCGTGACGTCATCGACCGGCAACGTGCTGCCGCCAAATTCACGCAGGGCGATCAGGGCGTTCTGAACGGCGATATCAAGTGGCGTGTCGGTCTGGGCGCGCAGGCGGGAGAGAAAGCGCTCCTCGCCGTAGAGCGTGCCATTGGCATCAACGTGCTCGGTTATGCCATCGGTATACAGATAAAGCCGGTCCCCGGCCTCCATCCGCGCTTCCCCTTCTTCAAAGCTCACCAGGCTGCCCATGCCGATCACCGTGCCGCCGGCGGTGAGGCGGTCCGTGCTGCCGTCTCTGCGCAACAGCAGCGGCGGGGGGTGCCCGGCGTTGCAGTAGCGAATCTCGCCCGTGTGAGGATTGATCAACAGGTAGCTGATGGTAAAGAACTCCTGGAAGCGCTCGAAAGGGTATTCGGCTTCAAGCTCCCGCATGACCGCGCCAGGGGTCGCGATCTCGTAATAAGGCGGGTGGTCCGTAAAATGTTTGATGATCTGGCTGGTGTGCAAAGACAGGGTCTGATGCACGGAGACGGTGACCATGGCCGACGAGA
>JBFIMV010000444.1:0-1993 GCA_041611575.1 Desulfuromonadales bacterium
CTGTTCGGCTACGGGCTGAGGGCGTTCCATGCGGCGTACCGGCCTGAAGTACTTGCCGTCGACACCACGGCGGGGCACGATTCAGGACTGGCCAGGGCGGTGGTCACGACCCTGGCCCTGACGTTCCTCAATCCCCACGTTTATCTCGACACCGTCTTGCTGCTCGGCAGCATTGCCGGTCAATACCCCGCTGGTTCACGCATGTTTTTCGCTCTCGGGGCGATCGGCGCATCATTTGTCTGGTTTTTTGGTCTAGGATACGGCGCCCGCTCCCTGGCGCCGCTGTTTCGCAAACCGGCCGCCTGGCGCATCATGGACACCCTGATCGGCTGTATAATGTGGGCGATTGCCGCCAGCCTGGTCTTGCCGCTGCTGTCCGCCGCAAAGTAGAATCTTTAACCCTCGCACCTGCACCGCACCATTCTCATTGCGCCGCACCCTTCCCACTCCTGCCGGTATGCGCTAGAATTCATTATCACCATGCGTTGCATCAGAACCTGCGCAACGCCTGACTAGAAGAGGAGCTAATGGACCACGTCTACCTCAACGGCCAATTCGTCAGGAGCGACCAGGCGATGATCTCGGTCTTCGACCAGGGTTTCCTCTACGGCGACGGCATCTTCGAGAGCTTCCGCTCCGTCGGCGGCAGGCTCTACCAGTTCCCGCAGCACTACCAGCGCCTGAGGCAGTCGGCCGAGGCGCTGTGCTACCCGGTCACCCTGTCACAGCAGGACCTGGAAGCAATCCTGCTGGAGCTGCAACAGCGCAACGGCCTCACCGATGCCTATTTCCGCATCACGATCACCCGGGGGAAAGGTCAGGTCGGCTTTCATCGCGGCATGGACAACGACCTGACCTGCCTGGTGGTCGGCCGAGAGTTCCAGGGCTTCGACAGCGCCTGCTACGACGAGGGGATCGCGCTGCGGGTCGCCAGAACGCGCCGCAACGCCCCCGAGGCGATCAACCCCAAGATCAAGTCGATCAGCAACCTCAACAGCCTGCTCGGCAAGCTCGAGGCCAAGGCTGCCGGCGCCTTCGAGGTGATCATGCTGAACAACCGGGAGCACATCTGCGAGGGGGCCTCGTCGAACATCTTCTGGACCAGGGACCAGTGGGTCTTCACCCCCGACGCATCCACCGGCCTGCTGGAAGGGGTGACCCGCGCCACCATCATGCGGCTGTGCGATGAGCAGCTGAACCTGCGCGTCATTACCGGCGAATACCGGCTGCAGGACCTCAAGTTCGCCGACGAGGTCTTCATCACCTCCACTTCGCTGGAGGCCATGCCCGTGGTCCGCGTTGACGACTTCACCATCAACCGGGGCAAGGTCGGACCGATCTCCAGGGCTCTGCGCGAGGCCCTGCACCGGGACATGAGAGAGTCGAACCCTGTCGCACGGAAGTGAATGCGCTTGTGATTTTCGGGTCAACATGCTAGAAATTTCACGTTGTCTCACCTGCTTCCAAGGTTCGGAAGAGTCATTTTAATCCTGAGTGGATCAACCATGAACGACCTCGTCTTTGCCGTCTCTCTCGTGGTCATCTACCTGGTCGCAGCCATCCCCACCGGCCTGCTGCTGGCCCGCGTGATGGGCGGCGAGGACGTCCGCCAGAAGGGCAGCGGCAACATCGGCGCGACCAACGTCTACCGGGTCGCCGGCAAGCTGGCCGGGGTGCTGACCCTGGTCTGCGACACCCTCAAGGGGTACCTGCCGCTGCTCGCCCTGACGACCTGGCTGACCCCGACGCCGACCCAGCTCGGCATCGCCAGCGCCGTCGCCATCGTCGGTCACTGTTATCCTGTCTACCTCAAGTTCAAGGGGGGCAAGGGTGTGGCCACCGCCCTCGGTATCTTCCTGGTTCTCTCACCCAAAGTGGTGCTCGGCGCCGCAGTCGTCTTCATCGTTGCCGTCGGCCTGTCACGCTTCATCTCCCTCGGCTCGATTCTCGCCGCGCTTTCGGCCCCCTTGCTGATCCTGATGTTCGGCCACCC
>JBFIMV010000445.1:0-1993 GCA_041611575.1 Desulfuromonadales bacterium
GAAGTAGGTGAAGAGGAAGTCGGAGTAGTACTTGATGGAGTGGTAGCTGGTCAGGACGACGGCGTCGAGGTCCTTCTCGGCCATGATCCGGCGGAGTCCGCCGAGGCGGCGTTCGAACTCGGCGTCGGAAAAGGTCAGCTTTTCTTTCTGGCCGTTGTGCAGGACTTTCAGGCGCTCCAGTTCGGTGATGGACGAAGCGTTTGCGGGTGTTGTGACAGTCATGAGGGTGGTGCCTTTCTGCAGTGCTGTTCTTTTGGCGAGGAAGTTTGTGCGGTCGACGCTATTCGTGGCTCAGGGGTTCCTTGCTGGTTTCGCGGGAGAGCGCAACGGCGATCAGGGAGATCAGTGCAGCTGCGACCAGGTACCAGGCCGGGGCCAGGTTGTTGCCCGTGGTTGTGATGAGGAGC
Organism: Desulfuromonadales bacterium; assembly: GCA_041611575.1. Classification (GTDB taxonomy): domain Bacteria; phylum Desulfobacterota; class Desulfuromonadia; order Desulfuromonadales; family BM103; genus JBFIMV01. The sequence continues at coordinate 408 of JBFIMV010000445.1, forward strand.
GTGGCCATGAAGGGTGCGGTGCCGCCGAAGAGCGCGTTGGAGAGGTTGAAGCTGACGGCGAAGCCGCTGTAGCGGACGCGCGTCGGGAACATCTCGGCAAGGAAGCTCGGGAGCGTGCCGTCATTGAGGGTGAGCATGGCGCCCAGCAGGATCTGGACGAGAACGATGACCAGGAAGTTTCCGGTGCCCAGCAGGGCGAAAGCGGGCACCGTCAGCACGATGAAGGTGACGGATGCGGCGATGAGCACCTTCTTGCGGCCGTAGCGGTCCGAGAGCATGCCGGTCAGGAAGATGAACCCGATGTAGGTCAGCAGCGCGATGGTGGTGGCCAGGAAGGATTCGGTCGCTCCGAGGCCCAGCTCCGATGACAGATAGGTCGGCATGTAGCTGAGGATCACGTAGAAGCCGACGGCGTTGAGCAGCACGGCTCCGACGGCCAGAAGCAACCGCCGCCAGTGCTTCCTGAACAGGCTGGACACGGGTGCCTTGGCGGCCTCGCCCTCGGCGGCCATTTCAAGGAAGACGGGGGTATCTTCCAGTTTGGTGCGGATGTAGCGTCCGATCAGGCCCATCGGGGCTGCCAGCAGGAACGGCAGGCGCCATCCCCAACTCTGCATCGCGTCGGTGCTGAGTAGAGCGGTCAGGAGGCCCGCGAGCAGCGAGCCCAGCAGCAGGCCGGCGGCGGTGCTGGCCGGAACCACGGCAGCGTACAGGCCGCGCTTGTTGGCCGGGGCGTACTCCACGAGGAAGGCGGAGGCGCCGGCGTATTCACCCGATGCGGAGAAGCCCTGGGCAACGCGGATGATCAGCAGCAGGATCGGGGCCCAGATGCCAATGGTGTCGTACCCGGGGATCAGGGCGATGCAGAACGTTGCCCCGGACATGATCAGGATTGACAGGGAGAGTGCGGTCCGCCGCCCGACCCGGTCGCCGATGTGCCCCCAGATAAAGCCGCCGAGCGGCCGTACCAGGAACGAGATCGCGAACAGGGCAAAAGTCAGCAGGAGCCCGGTCTGCGGGTCGGACTCGGGGAAAAAGACTGCGGCGATTGTGACGGCCAGGTAGCCGTAGACCGCGTAGTCGAACCACTCGACGAAGTTGCCGATGAAGCTGGCAGCGACCACGCGCCGTCGAGTGTCCTTGCTGACGTCAGGGCCTCCGCCCGGCACCGATCCACCGGACGCCGCGGGTTGGGGAGTAGCGGAGGGGCCGTGCATGGTCGCCGCCGCTGCTGGGTTTGATTCGTTACTCATATGTCCACCAATGAAAATTTGGGGTTGCATTGAACGCAACGCTGTTGCATCAGATTATGCGTGAGCTGAAACACAGTCAAGAGCTTTCTCATTATTGTCACGGGGTAATTTTTCGAAAGGGGCGGCCTGGTGGAAAGTGATTGACGCCACGCGCACCAGGTCTTACAGTTGCAACCAGAGCAACACTGTTGCACCAAGTCCCCTTGCGGCACTGTTGCACCACGTCCCTACCTTCTTGAACCGAAAGAGGCCGCCATGACGGGCACCCTGAATCAATCCCTGGCCAGCGTCGACGCTGACGTCGCCCGGGCCATCAACCTTGAGCTGGTGCGC
>JBFIMV010000446.1:0-1970 GCA_041611575.1 Desulfuromonadales bacterium
AAGTCATCGGCAGGGCTTGAAAAGCGACAACATCTTCTGCACAGAGAACAGCCAAACCGGCCATGTTCGCTGTGGTCCTGCGGCTCAGCAGCCACCGTGCGGCGATCGCAGCCGGCAGATGCGGATCGATAGTGCACAAATGAAACGTCCAAACCAGGAGGATTTCACGCGAAAGCCCCTGCTCTATCTCTTCCTGGAGCCATTCTGCGACGAGAACATCACTTTGCGTCATTTCACTCATTGCATTCCGGCTGGCTTTGAGCGACAAAAGCTGGCCGGCAAAGGCCCTTGCAAAACCTTCACCATAAAGCTGGACGCCGGCGCCGGTTGCAAGCAGGTGGGCAAAACCCTCTGCCGCTCTCATGGCGGCAAGCGTTTTCCAACATTCCTGGCGGATGCGTTCCGGAGCAACACGATCGAGAGCTGCTACCTGTCTGCGCATGGCGTGCAGGGTCTCAGGCGCGATCTCGAGGGCAAGATCGGCGGCATGCCTGATGCCTTTGAGGATCCGCAACGGGTCGTCGCTGAGCGCCTCCTCCGAGGTCATTCGCAGCACCCCATTACGCAAATCAGCAAGCCCGCAGATCGGGTCGACGAGAGCACCGGCAGACAGGTTGGCCAGCGGCAGCGCCATGGCGTTGATGGTAAAATCCCTGGCTTGCAGGTCTGCTTCAAGATCGATGGCACGATAGGGGGAGAAATCGCAAACGGGGCCCAATGCGCCTGGCCCGGGGACCACCCGGCTCTGGCGACGCTCGGCGTCGAGCCAGAACCAGTGACCTTCGATGCGGCGGGCAAATTCGCGCGCCAGGGGACTCGGATCGTGCGGGAAAGCAAAATCCAGGTCGGTCAACGGCCGGCCAAGCAAAGCATCACGAACGACGCCGCCGACCAGGTAACCGTCTTGTGCTGCGGGGAGGGAGACAAGCAGGGATAAGGTTGCACAGTGTTCCGCGAGATGGTCCAGGTTGTCGAGTTCAACCGTCATGGCACTCACGAGAAAGATGCGGGCCTGTCATCACAACAGGCCCGCATTGTTTGAATAATACTCAGGAAAGATCTTTTACTGCCCTATAGATGATGTCGAAAAGCTCCTGGATATCACCCTCGGCAATGCAGGAGAAAGCAATGCGCAGATCGGTGCTGCCGATGGAGATGGTGCCGACGCCGTACTTGTCGAGCAGATGGACGCGCAACTTCTCGGCATCGACCTGCTTCAACTTGAGGCACATGAAATAGCCGGAGTTGAACGGGTAGTACTCCCAGCAGGAATCGTACTTGCCGCTGTCGAGCACCTCCTTCACCTTGAGCGCACGACCCTTCATCACCTCGTACTTCTGCGCCTTCTGACTCAGGAACTGCGGCGACTTGAGCCCCTCGATAACAAAGGTCTGCGAAGGGTGCGGGCAGTTGGAGATGGTTGCGCGGATGATCCCCATGGTCTTTTTCTCGAGGGCGGCCAGGACCGGGGCGTTGTCGTAACGGTTGCCGTCGGCAAATGTGATGAAACCGGTGCGGAAACCCCAGACGTATTCCTCCTTGGTGGCCCCGTCAAGCTTGACCGACAGGATCCGCGGATGGCTGTTGGCCAGCAGGCCGAAGAGCGACTCGGTCATGGAGTCTTCGTAAAACAGGCCGAAGTAGGCATCGTCGGTGATTGCCACGACATTACAGCCGCTTTCAGCAACCTCCTGAATCGCGGCAACAATCGCCTTGCCTTCCGCCAGGGTCGGCGTGTAACCGCTCGGGTTATTCGGGAAGTTGAGCATGACCACGACCTTGCCCTTCTCGGCCGCGCTGTTTTTCAACTCGGTGCGGAAGGCATCGACATTGAACCCCCTGGTCGTGGTGAAGGTCGGGAACTTCTTGACGATCGCCCCGCAGCGCGTCACGAAGGTCAGGTTGTAATTGCCCCAGAGCATGTCGGGGAGGATCAGATGGTCACCCTTGTCGATGAACAGGTCGGCGAC
>JBFIMV010000447.1:0-1945 GCA_041611575.1 Desulfuromonadales bacterium
GGCGCTCAGGAGAATCCAGCCGAGGCGGTGGCCCGCGAGCTGGAGGACAACATCTATACGCGACTATTCGGCGTGCGGCCCCACATAGGCGCGCACGAGCACATCTCGCGTCTGAGCGGCTCGCGCATGACGCCGGAAGTGATCGCCGCCAGCCCCAGGGCCAGGGCAATCTACCTCGGCGACAAGTTCCGCCTGTAAAGGGAAATCAGACGGGGGCGGCGTCCCCGTGTTACTGTTGAAAGACAAAGTTTAATTCTCAGGTTGTGAAGGGCGCATGGCAGCTTTAGAAATCAGACAACAACTGAAACTCAGCCAACAACTGGTCATGACGCCTCAACTGCAGCAGGCGATCAAGCTGTTGCAGTTGTCACGCATGGAACTGATGGACGTGGTGCGCACCGAACTTGAGGAGAACCCCGTCCTTGAGGAAGGCCAGGAGATTGCGGAAGAGAGGGCCCAGGGCGAAGAAGAAGCGGTTGCTGCGTCCGAAGAGAAACCTTCCGAGGAGTTGAAGGAAGTCGCCGGTGACGGTGAAGGCATGACGGATATCGACTGGAAGTCCTATCTCGAGAGCTACAGCCTGGGCGGATCGACCGCTGACAACTACGAAGACGACGAAGACCGTCCCTCCTTTGAAAACCTGCTGACCAAAAAGACTTCGCTGAGCGATCACCTCCTGTGGCAATTGAACCTGTCCCGTCTGGAAAACCAGGACCGCGCAATTGCAACGGAAATCATCGGCAATATTGATGAAGACGGCTATCTTCAGGAGTCTGTCGAGGCAATCGCCGCACAGGTGGGCTGTGACCCCGAGCAGGTCGACCGGGTGCTTGCGGCGGTTCAGGACTTCGACCCGCCGGGGGTGGCAAGCCGCAATCTTCAGGAATGCCTGCTCAAACAGGTTGAATTGCTCGGCATGACGGATGACCTGGTCGGAATCGTACTGAAGAACCATATCGAGGATCTGGAGAACCGCCGCTACCAGGCGATCGCCAGATGCCTGCAGGTGCCGCTCGATGAAGTGTTCGGCGTGGCCAAGTTCATCGGTGGCCTCGACCCGCGCCCGGGGAGTCCTTACGGCCAGGAGGATGTGCATTACATCATCCCCGATATCTTCGTCTACCGGATAGATGACGACTATGTCGTGGTGCTCAACGATGAAGGCCTCCCCAATCTGCGGATCAACTCTTTCTATCGCAACGCCCTGTCCGGCGCCGCCGCGCTTGACGACAAGGCCGGCGAGTATATTCAGGAGAAGATGCGCGGCGCGCTCTGGCTGATCAAGAGCATTCACCAGCGGCAGCGGACGATCTACCGGGTCACAAAGAGCATCGTCAAGTTCCAGAGAGATTTTTTCGACCGCGGGGTGGCACATCTCAAGCCATTGGTCCTGCGCGACGTGGCGGACGACATCGAAATGCACGAATCGACCGTCAGCCGGGTAACCACCAACAAGTATGTGCAGACTCCGCAGGGGCTGTTCGAACTCAAATATTTTTTCAACAGCGGCATCAATACCACCGGGGGGGATTCCGTCGCATCGGAGAGCGTCAAGAGCAAGATCAAGGAGATCGTTGCGGCCGAAAACCCCCGCAAACCCTATTCGGACCAGAAGATCGTCGAGCTTCTTCATTCCTCGGGGATTGACATCGCCCGACGCACCGTCACCAAGTACCGTGAGATGCTCGGTCTCGGGTCATCGACCCAGCGCAAGCGCCTGTTCTGATTAATGATGGTTTTCTGCGAACCAGCGGGTATAATTTACACGACACTGTCTGTACCACCAACATTTACCAGGAGGTTTGAAAACCATGCGGATTAATGTGACCTTCCGTCATATGGAAACCAGTGAGCCGGTGCGCAATTACATTGAGGAGAAACTGCCGAAAGTCAAAAAATACATCGATGAGCCTATCGAGGCGCAGGTGGTCTTTTCGGTGGAGAA
>JBFIMV010000448.1:0-1932 GCA_041611575.1 Desulfuromonadales bacterium
CTGTTGTTAAACAGTGAAGAGTGACCAACATGAGGAGCCATGTGAACATATGTGGACGTGGTGAGAGATGTGATGGACTGTAAAAAAGCGCGACTAGAACAAAACCAAAGGTTACCAGGGGGTTGGCGTTTTTTTCCGTGATTTTGAACAACAACCAGAAGGTGAGCGACGCTAATAGCAGAAAGAAGCAGAGTAATCCTTCCAGGCCGGCAATGCCATGAATCCAGGCCATGATTATCTCTGCCAGCCACTCGTGCGCCGTCCAGGGTACGCCGTTCGCTGTATGGGAAAAGATGTCACTGGTCAGCAGGCCGCGCTGTTCCAGCATGACGGCACCGGCCTTGATGTGCCAGAAGGTGTCTCCGTCTCTGATGAGGCCACCGCTGATGGTGCCGAGAGAGATAATGAAGACCGTCAGGCAAAATAAGCCGGCATAATCAGGGAGGACTTTTGACATGATTTGCTGTGCAAACCCTCGAGATGCGTCAATGAATGCCTGCTAAAGAGGCGTACTAGCTGGTGCCTCTCGTCCAGTTATTGCATGCTCTTAAATCACAGAGATCAAGCGTGCACCGCCTTGCCCGCGGCACCGAGCGCCGCTTCCTTGAAGGCCTCGCTCAGGGTCGGGTGGCCGTGCACGATCAGGGCGACGTCTTCGACGCTGCCGCCGAATGCCATGACAGCCACCGCTTCGGCGATCAGCTCCGAGGCGCGCGGACCGATGATGTGCACGCCGAGGATGCGCCCCGTTTCGGGCGCGGCCAGCACCTTGACAAAGCCCTCCGTTTCGTCGAGGGCCTTGGCGCGGCCGCTGGCCATGAAGGGGAACCTGCCGACGCTGTAGGTGGTTCCAGCGGCCTTGAGCTGTTCCTCGCTGGCGCCGACCGAAGAAGCCTCCGGCATGGTGTAGACGACGCCCGGAATCAGGTTGTAATCGATCTCGGGGAGTTCGCCGTGCAGGCGTTCGACACAGGCGACCGCCTCATCCATCGCCTTGTGTGCCAGCATCGGGCCGTGAATCAGGTCGCCGACAGCGTAGACGCCGGTGACGTTGGTCTGGAAGTCGGCATCGACCGCAATGCGCCCGGCCTCATCCCGCTTGACGCCGGCATCTTCGAGCCCCAAGCCTTCCGTACATGGCTTGCGCCCGGCGGCGACCAGGACCTTGTCGCAGACCAGCGTGTCCGAAGTCTTGCCTTCCAGGGTGAGCTTGACCCCCTTGGCGGTCGTCTTGGCGCCGGCGACCTTGGTGCCGGCAAGGATCGTCATCCCCTGTTTTTCGAGGCTCTTCACCAGGGTTTTGGTGACTTCCTGGTCGGTGCTGGGGAGCAACTGCTCGAGCATCTCGACCACCGTGACCCTGGCGCCGAGCCGCAACCAGACCGAGCCGAGTTCGAGGCCGATGTAGCCGCCGCCGATGACCACCAGGTGTTCCGGTACTGCGGTGTATTCAAGGGCGTGACGGGCATGGCCGATGCGCTCGTCGTCAAAGGACAGGCCGGGGATGGCGACGGCGGTGCTGCCGGTCGCCAGCAGGACCTTCTTGCCCTGCAGGGTCTGCTCACCGTCAGCCGTCTGCACCGTGACCTGCGGAGTGCCTTTGCCGGCGACCAGCCGGCCGCTGCCGGTGACCAGGGTGATCTTGTTCTTTTTGAACAGGCTGGCGATGCCGCGGGTGAGCTTGGAGACCACCTCGTCCTTGCGTTTCATCATCTTTGCCAGGTCGAGACCGGGAGGATCGATCAGGATGCCGTGCCTGGCAAACTGGTCGCGCGCCAGGGCGAAATACTCGCTGGAATCGAGCAGCGCCTTGCTCGGGATGCAACCTTCGTTGAGGCATGTGCCGCCAAGTGTCTCGCGTTTTTCGACGACGGCGACGTTCATGCCGAGCTGGGCGGCGCGGATGGCGCCGACGTAGCCGCCGGGGCCGCC
>JBFIMV010000449.1:0-1904 GCA_041611575.1 Desulfuromonadales bacterium
GACCTGGCACCGGCGCGAGCGTGGTGCGGGCAAATTCATGAGAACGGTCGAATTGCCGGTCGATGTTGACGTCAACAAGGTCAAGGCGGAAGCAAAGCATGGCCTGCTGATGGTGACGTTGCCAAAGGTCGCCGCCGCCAAGCCGAAAAAAATCGATATCAAGGTTCGTTGACGTAACCCCGAGAATCTGACACATCCATCTTTGTTAAGGAGAAGTATCATGACCGAGAAGAATCTGACCAAACTCAACAAGTCGTCCCTGGGTGACAACGAGTCGACCCGCACGGCGGAACATTTTATCAGCCCGCCGGTCGACATCTTCGAAACCGAAGACGGCCTGACGCTGGTAGCCGACGTCCCCGGCCTGGATGACAGCAGCCTGCAGGTGAGCGTCGACAAGGGCATCCTGACGATAGAGGGCCGCGCCGTTGCGGGCGAGGGGAATCTGCTCTATCGCGAATTCAGCATGACCGGATACTGGCGGCAGTTCCAGCTGCCGGACTCCTTCGCCGCGGATAAAGCCCAGGCGAAGATGGCCAATGGCGTACTCTCGCTGTACCTGCCGAAGACCGAGGCGGCAAAGCCCCGCCGGATTGATGTCTCGGTGCATTGACGGTGCTTGGAGGCCGGGTTGTCAGGGTCGGGTAAATCCCGACCCTGACTCGCAGGAATTACATCAAAACCCGCTGCTTAGAGGCCGGAACAGGCGGTTTGCTGGTATAATGCAACGCGTTGGCAAGCGCGAGAACCAGGAGAAAGCATGGATTTCAACCGGATGACACAGAAAACCCAGGCGGCGCTGCAGGAGGCCCAGAGTCTCGCCGTCAAGCAATGCCATGCCGAGGTTGATGGCGAGCACCTGCTGATGGCTCTGCTGGAGCAGGAGGAGGGCCTCGTCCCCCGGTTGATCGAGAGGCTGGGGAGCGACCCGGCCAACCTGTCGAGGGCCTTGCGCAACGAGATGCAGCGCCGTCCGGTGGTCTCCGGCCCCGGCACGGAAGCGGGCAAGGTCTACATCACCCAGCGTCTCAATCGCCTGCTGGTCAAGGCCGAGACGGAGGCCAGGCAGCTCAAGGACGAGTATGTGAGCGTCGAGCATCTGCTGCTGGCGATGGTGGATGAAGGCAAAGACAGTGTTGCTGGCAAACTGCTTCAGCAGTTCAACGTCTCGCGTGACCGGCTGCTTCAGGTGCTGTCGGATGTGCGCGGCCATCAAAGGGTGACCAGTGCCGATCCTGAGGCCACTTACGAGGTCCTTGAGAAGTATGGAGTCGACCTGGTGATGGCGGCGCGCAAGGGCAAGCTTGACCCGGTCATCGGACGTGATACGGAAATCCGCCGGGTGATCCGCATCCTGTCGCGCAAAACCAAGAACAACCCGGTCCTGATCGGCGAGCCGGGGGTCGGCAAGACCGCCATCGTCGAAGGTCTGGCGCAGCGCATCGTCCGGGGTGATGTGCCCGAGGGGCTCAAGGACAAGACGGTCTTCTCTCTCGACATGGGCGCTCTCGTGGCGGGTGCGAAGTATCGAGGTGAATTCGAAGAACGGCTGAAGGCCGTGCTGACGGAGGTGCGGGAGAGCGCCGGGCGCATTCTGCTGTTCATCGACGAACTGCACAACATCGTCGGTGCCGGCAAGGCTGAAGGCGCCATGGATGCCGGCAACATGCTCAAGCCGATGCTGGCCCGCGGAGAACTGCACTGTCTCGGCGCCACGACCCTTGATGAATACCGCCAGCACATAGAGAAGGACGCCGCCCTCGAGCGCCGGTTCCAGCCGGTCTTTGTCGGGCAGCCTTCGGTCGAGGACGCCATCAGCATCCTGCGCGGTCTCAAGGAGCGGTTCGAGGTGCATCACGGGGTGCGCATCCACGACAGCGCGCTGGTCGCGGCGGTCACGCTGA
>JBFIMV010000450.1:0-1883 GCA_041611575.1 Desulfuromonadales bacterium
ACCCGCGTCAACAAATTGTTGATTTCGGCCGTCCGGCCGCCGGCGACCAGTTCGGCCAGGCCGGCAGCCAGCAGCTTATTCAAAACCTCGCAAGAATAAGATTTTTCTCGCTCTCCTGTCAATTTTCTTGTCCGCAGACGACCGAGTATTTCAACGACGTCGCCCCAGCAAGCGCCATAGCTTTGGGCCAGCTGGTCGCGCAGGATGGTCGACAGGGCCGGGGAGCGCCCCCCGGTCGCTACCGAAATCAGCAGATCGCCGCGCCGCAGCGTGGCCGGTAATCGAAAGTCTCCGTCATCCGGAGCGGAGGCGGAGCTGACCAGGATGCCGCGCGATGCGGCGGCGGCGCAGACCGACCGGTCTACGGATGCGACGCCGGTCGCGGCGAAGGCGAGAAATGCGCCATCGAGGTCATCGCCGGCAAACGGCCTGATGCGCAAGTCAACCCGTGCCGCCAGGCCGTCTTCAACGGGGGAGGTTTTGCTGACCATGCGCACCTGTGCGCCCGCCTCGAGCAGGCCGTTTGCCTTGCGGCAGCCGACCGGGCCGGCGCCGACCACGACACACAGTCGGCCGGCGAGATCTAATATGACGGGATAGCTGCTCACGGCGAGTCAGATGCCAAAAAGTTCGCCCTCGACGAGGGTGCAGAGCAGGTTGCCGATGAATAGGCAGCCTTCCATGAGGCGAGGCAGCGAATCGCTTGGCAGCGGCAGGGATACGTCCGGCAGGGTTTCGGCAGGTTCAGCGCGCTCGCTGTTGATCAGAATGGTCTTGCAGCCGAGCTGCTTTGCGGTCGCCAAAGCTTCCATATCAGCAGGGGAGAGTGCTGTCCCAGAGAATACCAGCACCATGTCCTGACCGGTGGCGAGTATCCGCAGTTGCCTGCTGAAGAGCTGGTTTCCCTGTGCGTCGGCGGCCAGAAAGGTGGCGAGCCCGACATCGTTGGTGAGGGCCATGGCCGGCAATGCCGGGCGGTCAATGGTCTGGCGGTGCAGGAATGTCTGCCCGATGAGGCTGGCAATGGCGCCGAAGGGGCCGCTGCCGACCAGGAAGAGCCGACCTCCCTGATGAAAGGTCTCTACCAGATGGTTGGCCAGGGCGTTCAGGAGCTCCTTGCGGGAGAGCAGAAACGGGTCGAGAAGCGTTATCTGCTGGCCGATGGCTGCCTGGATCTTGTCTTCTGTCATGCGCTTCCTCTCCTTTGATCCTGCTCATCTTAGGGAGTGGGGTCAGAACTGTCAAGGGCGCCGCTATCGGAGTTCACATGGATAATCGCTTGATTTTTTACTCAGGTCGATTATTATGAAACCCGAATGTTTAACGCTTCAACTTTTTCCAAGGAGAACATCTCATGGCCAGTGATAAAGTCGTTCAGGTGACGGACGATTCTTTTGAGAGTGAAGTCAAGCAGTCCTCTGTCCCTGTACTCGTCGATTTCTGGGCCTCCTGGTGTGCGCCCTGTAAAGCGATCAGTCCGATCGTCGATCAGCTTGCGGATGATTTCGATGGTCAGGTGAAGATTTGCAAGCTGAACGTCGATGAGAATCCAGCCACCCCCGGGCAGTTCGGCGTGCGCGGCATCCCCACCCTGATCCTTTTCAAAGACGGCCAGGTTTTCGACCAGGTGGTCGGCGCGGTTCCCAAAACCCAGCTGGAAGGGCTGCTGAAGAAGGCTCTCTGATAAGCCTGTCATTCAATTTATACAAAGGCCCGGCGTAATTGCCGGGCCTTTTTGTTTCGGGGGTTACCCCTGGTTGCCGTTCGATTCTTCGGCTTTTCGCAATCGGCGGAAGATTTCACGCGCCGCTCTCTTGTCGGCATTCTCTTGTACCGAACGGGCCAGGTTGGCGAGTTTGCCGGTATCGATCTGCGGATAGGCG
>JBFIMV010000451.1:0-1878 GCA_041611575.1 Desulfuromonadales bacterium
ACATCATCGTCGGCTTCCCGGGGGAGACAGAGGACGACTTCGCCGCCACCATGAGCCTGCTGGCCGAGGTGCGTTTCGCCGAGATCTACTCTTTCATCTACTCGCCGCGGCGTGGGACGGCGGCTGCGGACCTGCCGGACGGGGACACGGCAGCCGTCAAGCAGGAGCGTTTCGACCGCATGCTGGCGCTGCAGCAGGAGATCAGCAGCCAGACCTGGCAGGGCGACGTCGGCACGGTGCAGACGGTGCTGGTCGAAGGGTCGAGCAAGCGCGGCGGCGGGCAGCTGTTCGGCCGCTCCACCTGGAATCGCATCGTCAATTTTTCCGGTCCTGAAGGCCTCGGCGGGCAACTGGTCCCGGTCAGAATCACGCGGACCTTCCGCAACTCCCATCTGGGTGAGCTGCAGGAAACTCAAGAGGATAAGGTGTACGCATGAACGAGCAGGATTTCCAGTTTTTCAAAGAGCTGGTCGAAGCACCCAGCCCGTCCGGGTTCGAGCAGCCGGCGCAGCGGGTGATCCGCAAGGCGCTGGCGGAGGTTGCCGATGAAATCCGGACCGACGTCATGGGCAACGTCGTCGCTCACCTGCGCGGCCCGGAAGGGGCGCCACGCCTGATGCTGGCCGGGCACTGCGACGAGATCGGCTTCATGGTCAAATACATCGACAGCGACGGCTACCTCTTCTTCGCGCCGATCGGCGGCGTCGATGCACACCTGGTTCCCGGCCAGCGGGTCACGGTCCACGCAGCAGGCGGGCCATTGCCCGGGGTCGTTGGCAGAAGGCCGATCCACCAGATCGAGGCGAAGGACCGCGACAAGGTAATGCCGTTCAAGAACCAGTTCATAGACATCGGCTGCGCGGACAAGGACGCTGCAGCCGCCCTGGTTGCCATAGGTGATCCGGTCACCTTCGCCGTCGGCGTTGAGCGCCTGCAGGGGGCACGGCTGACATCCCGCGCGCTCGACGACAAGATGGGCGCCTTCATCGTCGCCCAGGTGCTGCGCGAAGTACGCCGGCAGGGTGGGGCGGGCGTCGACCTCTACGGCGTCTCCACCGTGCAGGAGGAGATCGGGCTGCGTGGCGGCACCACCAGCGTCTACGGCGTGCGTCCGGATGTCGGTATCGCCGTCGAAGTCTGTTTCGCCAGTGATTATCCCGACGCCGACCACAAGGACGCCGGCGAGATACGTCTCGGCAAGGGGCCGGTCATCGCCCGCGGGCCGAACATCAACCCGGTGCTCTTCGAGCTGCTGATGGCGACCGCCCGCGACGAGGAGATCCCCTGCCAGGTCATCGGCATCCCGCGCGCCTCGGGCACCGACGCCAACGTCATGCAGCTGGCGCGCGGCGGCGTCGCGACCGCCCTGGTCAGCATCCCCCTGCGCTACATGCACACCCCGGTCGAGGTTCTCGACTGGGCCGACCTGGAAGGTGCCGTGCGACTATTGACCGCGCTCTGCCGGCGGATTACACACCGGGAAAGTTTCGTGCCGTCCTGATTGCTTGCGATGCGAAAAAAGTCTTGACAACCCCTGTTGTTTTCGCTACGTTGCGGGCTTCTGTGAGCCCCGTTAATTTCACGGATTCGAGAGAAAGAGGTATTTACCTGATGAGTACATCCGTCGCTAAAAAAGAAGATCTTCAGAAAGACTGGTACGTTGTCGATCTTGAGGATAAGGTCCTGGGCCGCACGGCCACAGAGATTGCCCGCGTACTGCGCGGCAAGCACAAGGCGATTTACACGCCGAGTGTCGACACCGGTGATTTCGTCATCGTGCTCAATGCCCACAAGGTGCGCCTGACCGGTAACAAGTTGAACAAGAAGGAATATTACAACCACAGCGGCTACATCGGCGGCCTGACGACGATCACGGCG
>JBFIMV010000452.1:0-1878 GCA_041611575.1 Desulfuromonadales bacterium
ACGCTGGTGATTGCCCACCGCCTGTCGACGATCATGAATGCCGACCGCATCGTTGTCATGGATCAAGGGAGGATCATCGAAGAGGGAAGCCACCAGGAGCTCCTTGCGAAGAGCGGCATGTACCGCAAACTGTACGACATGCAGTTCAGGGACGAATGATGCCGTCGATTGCCGACAGGCTGCTGTTGCAGACAGCCCCCCGCTTGGCAGCATGGATAATCGGCCTGCTGCACCGCACCCTGAAGCCGGAGGTCCTGGGAGAAGACGCGCTTGTCACGCTCTGGAGCGAAGACCGGCCGGTCATCCTGTCTTTCTGGCATGACCAGCTCTTCCTCATGATCAAGGGCTATCGGGGGAAGGGGGCAAAGGTGCTGATCAGCGCGTCCAAGGACGGCGAACTGATCGCCCGGACCATGGAGTATTTCGGCGTCGGGGCCGTGCGCGGTTCCTCGACGCGCGGCGGCCGTGCCGCCTTTCGGGAGCTGGTCGAGCTCGGCAGGGAGCCGGTCGACCTGGTCTTCACCCCGGACGGTCCGAAGGGGCCGCGGCATGAAGTCAAGGACGGCGTGGTGCAGCTGGCACGCCTCACGGGCAGGCCGGTGGTGCCGATGGCCTTTGCCTGCAGCCATGGACACCGCTTCGGCTCGTGGGATCGTTTTCTGCTGCCTTACCCCTGGGGCAAGGCGGTTTATCGCTTCGGCACCCCGCTCAGTTTCGAGCAGGGCGAATCGGTCGAAGCTTTTCGTTCCAGGCTGCAACAGGCCATGGACGACAACACCCGGCTAGCCGGGGACTATCTGGCCCGTTATGATCTATCGGCTGTATGACTTTCTGCTGTGCCTCTCGGCGCTCTTCCTGGTGCCTTATTACTTGTTGCGCGGTTTGCGCTACGGCAAGATGCGCCGCGGGATCCGCGAACGGGTCGGCATCTATACCGATGCATTCCGCGCGGCCGTAAAGGGGCGCAATGTCATCTGGGTGCATGCGGTCTCCGTGGGCGAGACGCGTGCGGCAGTCCCGCTGCTGAAGGCCTTGAAACAGCAGTACCCGGACTCTTTGCTGCTGATATCGAATGTCACTGAAACGGGGCGGGCAATCGCTGACGGCATCAAGGAGGCGGACGCCTGTGTTTTCTTTCCTTTCGACCTGAGCTGGGTCGTCCGCAAGGTCCTGACCCTCATCCGGCCGAGTATCATCATCCTCGTGGAAACAGAGATCTGGCCGAATTTCGTCATGCAGGCACAACGTCTGGACATCCCCGTCGTGTTGGTCAACGGCCGGATCTCCGACCGCTCTTTCCCTCGCTACCGCAAGGCTGCCAAGATTCTCGCACCGATCCTCGGCAGCGTCTCGGCTTTCTGCATGCAGACAGAGCAGGACGCTCGGCGTATCCGTCACCTGGGGGCAAGGACGGGGCGTGTGCAGGTCACCGGCAACCTCAAGTTCGACATGCGCCCGCCACAGATCGATTCTTCCGATCTTTGCGGTCAACGCCAGTCGTTCTGTCTGCCAGACGATGCCCGGATCTGGGTCGCGGGAAGCACCCACGAAGGTGAAGAGACGCTCCTGATAAAGGTTTACCAGCGGCTGCTCGCGACCTTCCCGAACCTGTTCCTGGTTCTCGTGCCGCGTCATCCGGAACGTTGCAGGCAGGTAGTTGACGAGGTTGGCAAAAAGAATCTTGCCGCCACCTTGCGGAGTTCCCTGGTGAAGAGACAGCAGGTGCAATCCGCAGGCGGGGTCCTGATTGTCGATACCCTCGGTGAGATGCTCAAACTCTATGCCTTGGCTGATCTGGTTTTTGTCGGTGGCAGCATCGTGCCGGTCGGGGGGCATAATGTGCTTGAGGCCTCCTTGATGAAGAAGCCTGTCATGTTC
>JBFIMV010000453.1:0-1863 GCA_041611575.1 Desulfuromonadales bacterium
CATTGGTCGCGACGGCCGGGTTGCCCTGCTCGTCTTTCTGGAAGAGAAAGAATTCGCACTCTGTGCCGACGTTCATGGTGTAACCGAGGTCCCGGGCTTCGGCCAGCACCCGCTTCAGGTTCACCCGCGGGCATCCAGCGAACGGTGTCCCGTCCGACTTGTAGACATCGCAGATGATGCGGGCGGCGTTGACCCCGTTCTTGCTCCGCCAGGGGAGGACGACGAAGGTGTCGTAGTCGGGCTTGAGATACATGTCCGACTCGTTGATGCGGACGAAGCCGTCAATCGACGAGCCGTCGAACATCATCTGGCCGTCCAGGGCCTTTTCGATCTGGCTCAAGGGGATGGCGACATTTTTCATGAAGCCGAAGATGTCGACGAACTGCAGGCGGAAGAAGTTGACGTTCTTCTCCTTGATGATTTCCATGATCTCTTTACGGGTCATGCGAGAGCTCCTTGAGTTTGGTTGGCCGAAGGGAACATCCTCTGAATCTGGTGAAAAAAAATCCGCCGGCCAACATTTTGCTGACAACAGCGGACTGGAGAATACCGGACCGGTTGTACTTATGGATCACCCCTGTCATCCGGGGCACACCTTGAACTGGCTTTTAATCTACCTCAGTATTGCAGTCCAGTCAAAGTCCCTTCCATAAAAAACCATGAAAAAACCCCCGGTCGCAAAACCGGGGGTCCGTGGATCATTCGTTTGCTGCCTTCGGGCAACCGCCGCAGCCGCCGCCACCCGCCGAGGGGCAGGCCGCAGGCTTGTCGCTGTAGCCCTGGTTATACCAACCACCGCCACTGAGCGCGAAACCGGTCCGGGAGATCAGCTTGTCGACCTTGCCGCCGCATTCACGGCAGGCGGTCAAGGGTGCATCGGAAAATTTCTGCCTGGCCTCGAAAACCAGACCGCAGTCTTTGCATTGATACTCGTACATCGGCATGACGTTCACCTCTTTATAAAAATTCGCCGGCAATCTAATAAGTTTGCCGGGGTTTGTCAAGCCCCCCCACTTCGGTCAACAGGCGCTCGACCTCGATGGCGTCGGCGCCTTCAAGCAGCAGGCGCTTGTGCCGGGATGTCTCGCCCGCTATTAGTGTCACATTGCTCTTGGGGAGACGGCAAAGGCGGGCGAATAAGGCGCAGCAGGCTTTGTTGGCCACACCGTCGACCGGAGGGGCGGTCAGGGAGACCTTGAGTTCGTCCCCCTGCAGGCCGACAAGCCGGTTGCGGCTCGCCCGGGGCTGCACCAGGATGCGGATTTCGACCCCGGCGGCAACCTGCCGCAGGCAGGGCGACTTCACCTGAGGAGATCCTCCTCGTCGTTGCCGTCGTCCTGGTCAAAGTCCAGTTCAAGCTCCGGAGTGCCCGACTGCGGATAGGCGTCGGCATGGGAATTGTCGCCACGGGCGGCTTCCCCTGACTTCGCGGGGCCGGATTCGCCGCGTGCCCTGACGGCAAACGGCAGCGGCTCCTCGAGGAGCCTGGTGTCGTCTTCCCGCCGTTCGAGAGCAGGCGTATGCATCTCGAGCATGCGCACATGCCTCTCCAGCAGGCCGCGCAGGCTGACTTCGAAATCGATCTTCTGTCGCCGGATCTCCTGGATTTCCTCGATCAGCTGCAGGCGCTTTTCCTCGGCGTTGTGCAAAAGACGTTCAGCTTTGATCTCCGCTTCCGCCATCATCACGTCGACCTCGCGGCGCGCCGTCGCCTTGAGTTCGTCCGTGACCCGCTGAGTGGTCACCAGCGTCTCCCGCAACGTCTCTTCGCGCTCGCGCTGTTCGGCGATCTTGGCCTTGGCCCGGGCGAGCTCCTCCTGCAGGTCGAGTGAGTGACGGTGCAGTCTTTCATACTCTTCGGCC
>JBFIMV010000454.1:0-1857 GCA_041611575.1 Desulfuromonadales bacterium
GCATTATGCGGCGATTACAAAACAAACAAACACCCCGAAGGTTCAGAAATATAAGCATGACTTATCTGCCAGCCAGGATCTCGGTCGCTGGCAGACGCTCCTTAATTTTCTGCCTGATTGACAGAAATTACCCGAAGCCCTGATTATTCCCTGTCAAAAGTTCCCGCTTGATTATCAGCGCAGCGCATTGCCGAATCGCTCACGGTACTTTTTCAGGATGTCTTCCGGCCACAAGGACTGGAGATAAGCGATAATGGCCTGGGTGTCGGCGTCGTCGAGGACGCCGCCGAAGGACGGCATGGGTGAGGTTTCGTCTACCGACCCTTGTTGAATATAACGATAGAGCAGAGACGGTGCATGATGCCAGGCGTGCGCCGTCCCGTTCAGGGCCGGCGCTATCCGATTGCCCTTCGCATCGTACCCGCCATTGAGATGCCGGGGGTCCTGGCCCACGGCGGCCTCGCCATGACAGCCGGCGCAGTAGGTTGCGAAAAGCGCCTTGCCTTTTTCGACCTGCTCACTCTCCATGGCAAAACCGCCGGTCAGGAAGAGCATGAAGACCATACTGAAGGAACCTGTCAGAAACGTTTTCAAGTTAACATTCATTTCCAGTCTCCCGTTAGCCAGTAATCCAGACCGCAGAGTTAAACGACTCCGCTCCTTCATCGAACATTTTCCGGCTATGAACAAACTCGACTTCCTCTCGGACAGTCAGCTCGAAGCTCTCGCCGAAGCGCTTCGGTCACCCTCTTCCCGCCGTTGAGATCAGCGTCTCCAGCCTAGCCCTCACCCTCCCCTGACCGGGAATCCGACACCTTTTCCGGCGTGACAAGATCACCGAGGAACAGGCTGCCGTTGTGCACGAAGAAGCAGTTGCGAAAACCAGCTGCCAGTTCACTCAGGCGCTCCGCGTAATTCTCCTCTTCCCCCTCCTGCGGCGTCGCCAGCCCCAGCAGAACGGCTTCGGCTGACGCGCTCTCGCGGTGCATGATGGCCATGACGCTCTCGCTCCCGGTCTTCAGGGCTACCTCGACGTCGGCCTTGATGCGGATCTCCGGGATGAGCTGCGCCAGGAAGCGCTCGGTCTGCCCTTTCATCAGCTCGTTGGAGGCGATGCTCAGGATACGGATTCGGGCGCTGCGCCATTCCGGATTCCTGGTGAGCAGGTAGGCGAGCAACAGCATCAGGTCGCCGTTGCGCTTCAAACCACCCCACCAGACATGGATCTCCGGAACCTGCCCTTCGCTGAAGGCTTCCACCGGGTTGGTCTTGCCGATGATCAGGCTGCGATTAAGCTGCTTCAGCGGGCGGAGGACGTGCAGGAAATTGACCAGCCGGCTGCGGTCATCCGGCCAGCCAACCAGGACCGTGTTGCTCTCAAGGCCGGCGATGCCGTTCGATTGAGAGACCGCCAGGATGCCGCGTTCGACGTTCTGCACGATATTGACCTCACCGAAGGCCATGATCCCCTCGTTCCGGAGAACAACGTTGACCACCTTCTGTCGCTCCCTGGTATCGACATCGAGGGTGAGGATGTCGCCCTGGTGGAGTTCGCAGACCGAGACGACGCCACGGTTCTCGGCAAACCAGGCGCCGTTACGGGCCAGGTCGAGGCGCTTCTCGACGTTGCTGACGAACACCAGCACGTGCGGTCGCCAGTTGCGTGCCGTCATCGGCCGGTTGGACAAGCGGATCAGCGCCCAGCGGATCAGCGCTTCGTAGAGATCGCGCCGCACATCCCCCCGGGCGTCCTTGCGGGCCCGGCGCTTGAGGAGCAGCCAGAGCACCAGTTCGATCACCATGGCCGCAATCGTTGCTGGCCAGTGAATCAGCAACATGACACCAAAGCAGCCGACC
>JBFIMV010000455.1:0-1820 GCA_041611575.1 Desulfuromonadales bacterium
ATCTGCTCCAGCATCATGTCGGCGGGCTCCTCAAGGTCGCTCCGGAATCAACCAGCCACAGGGTCACCCGCGTCATGCGCAAACCGGGTCCGAAGGTCTTCGAGAAATTCCTGCAGACGTTTCGCACGCGCAGTCGGCAGCTCGACCGCCGCCAGGCGGTCATCCCCTACTTCATCAGCGCCCATCCGGGCTGCACCCTCAACGACATGGTCGAGGTCGCCCTCTTCCTCAAACGCCATCAACTGCGCGTGGAGCAGGTCCAGGAGTTCACCCCGACGCCGGGGTCGCTGGCAACCTGCATCTACCACACCGGACGCGATCCATTCACCGGCGAGACGGTGCACGTGCCGCGCAGCGCCGCAGAGAAACGACTGCAGAAAGCGCTGCTCCTTTATCATCTCCCCGAGCAGCGGCAAGCGGTCCTTGAGGCTCTGCGGATCGCAGGGCGCGAAGATGTCCGGGAGCAGCTGCTTGACAGCGGGCGGCGACCGGCAGACGCACCGTTCAAGCCCGGGAAGCAGCCGTCGCGGCCTGCCGGCAATCAACGCGGAGGTCCGCGCAAGCCGAGACGTTGACATATTTCTGCGCCGCTTGACATCAACTCGCTATGTCAACAATTGACATTACGAGCTTTTCCCTTATTGTTTTAGAACATTCAACACTTTGTTAACAAGTCAACTTTCCACAAAATTCCATTCAGAAGGAGCTGTCGCCATGCTGAAAACAATCATCAAACCCGTCAGTCTCTTGTTGGTTTTTGCCTTTCTTCTCCTCGATTTTTCCGTGCACACGGCAACGGCGAAGATGATCGACACCAACACGGTTATTGCGGTGCAGAAAGATCAGGCAAACAGGGAACGCGTTGCCGCCTTCCTCGGTCGGGAAGATGTACAGCAGGTCATGGTCCGGCACGGGGTTGATGTGACCGAGGCACAGAAGCGCGTCGCCAGTCTTTCTGATGCCGAGCTGTTGAGAATTTCCCAAACCATGGATCAGTTACCTGCCGGTGGCGGCGCGGTAGGCACGATCGTCGGTGCAGCGTTATTGATCTTCCTGGTGCTGCTGGTCACTGACCTTCTCGGTCTCACCCATGTCTATCCGTTTGTCACCCACCGGCGCTAAGCGCAAGGTGCTTATGGGCTTCAACCAGGTCGGCGGTCACAAGATTGCCGGCCTGTTGTTTGTCCTGGTCATGATGCTGCCCGGTTGCGGCCTTCACCCGGCGGGGCAGTTGCCCTTGTCACCGCAAGGCCCGGCCAAAGCCATGGTTACCGGGGTCCCTTTTTTCCCGCAGGATGAATTGCAGTGCGGACCGGCAGCCCTCGCCATGGCGCTGCATTGGAGCGGGATCGTCGCGCAGCCTTCCGACCTCACACCCGAGGTTTTCACCCCCGGCCTCAAGGGCAGCCTGCAGAGCGCCCTGGTCGGCGCGGCCCGCAGGCACGCTCGGGTCGCCTACCCCATCAGCGGCAGGGAGTCCCTGCTCGCCGAGCTCGCTGCCGGCCATCCGGTTATCGTGCTGGTCAATCTCGGCTTCTCCTGGTATCCGAAATGGCACTATGCCGTGGCGATCGGTTACGATCAGGAGTTGAGAGAGGTCATCCTCCACTCGGGGCTTAACGCCGGAGAAAGGCTTAACTACCGGGTCTTTACGAATATCTGGCGGCGCAGCGATTACTGGGGGTTGCTGGTGCTGCCACCGGAGCGGCTGCCGGCGGGAGCTGATGGGGACGAGTGGATGACAGCTGTGGCCGGACTGGAACAGGCCGGACAGTGGCGGGCCGCCGCAAGCGGTTATGCCGCAGCATTGCAGCGCTGGG
>JBFIMV010000456.1:0-1699 GCA_041611575.1 Desulfuromonadales bacterium
ACGACGTCTTCTATGCGGTCTTCCTGCACGTCGGCGCCTTCTTCCTGACGGCCCTGTTAAGCGGCGCGCTGGCGGGGCGTCTGCAACGCAGCGAGGCCGCCCGAGAACAGCGGGAGATCGACTATGGTGAGCTCGAACGACTCAACCAGGCGATCCTGACCAACATCAGCAGCGGCCTGATGATCGTCAACCCGGCCGGCCGGATCCGGTCTTTCAACAGCGGCGCCAGCAAGATCACCGGCTATCGCCTCGAGCAGGTCTACAATCGGCCGATCGAAGCGGTTTTCCCGGAATTCAACCGGCTTGAACCGGTCCTGACCGCCGGAGTCGAGCGCGGCGAGATGCCCTATCGCAAAAGCGCTGATGAAGTGCTGACCCTCGGGTATACGGCCAGCCGGATTCCCGACAGATACGGCAGTGATCTCGGCCTGCTGGTCGCCTTCCAGGACCTGACCGAATACAAGGCACTTGAAGAACAGCTCAAGCGCGCCGACCGCCAGGCGGCTGTCGGCCGGCTCGCCTCGGGCCTGGCCCATGAAATACGCAATCCGTTGGCGTCGATCAGCGGCTCGGTGCAGTTGCTGCTCGAAGGCGAGGATGTCAGCCACGAAGACCGCCGCCTGATGGGGATCGTCGTCAAGGAGGCCGACCGCCTGGGTCACCTCCTGACGGATTTCCTCAGTTTCGCCCGTCCGGCGCCGTTGCAGATGGATACGGTCGATCTCGCCGGCCTGCTCGACGAGCTGGTCGATCTCGCCAGCGCCAGCGGCCAGTTCCTCAACCTGGAGATCATCCGGGATTACCGGCGGCCGGTCTTGATGAAGGTCGATTCGCAGAAGATGCACCAGGTCCTGTGGGACCTGCTGCTCAATGCCGGCGAGGCCGCCGGCCCGGGGGGGACAGTCCGTCTCGCCCTCGATGGCCGCCAGGGGGAAATCATTGTCGAAGACAGTGGGCCGGGGGTCGCAGCAGAAGAACGGACCCGCCTGTTCGAGCCCTTTTATACCACCAAGGACCGCGGGACCGGGCTTGGCCTGGCCAATGTCTACGCCAACGTCGAAGCGCATGGCGGCACCATCCGCGTCGAAAACGGCAGTCTGGGCGGGGCGCGGTTCGTTGTCGAACTGCCCGAAGAGTGCTGTGTGTGATGGGATGCGCTTTAAGTTTCGGACTTATAACTCAATAGAAGGTCAACACATTTCAACGCAAAGGCGCCAAGGGCCAGAGAAAGACGCAAAGAAATTCTCTCCCAATCGTTCATTCAGTTTATACTTTGCGACTTGCCTTTTCCTCTGCGTCTTTGCGTTAATAAGATCCAAGCCTTTGATTTGGTTATAGGCCTGTTAAGTTTTGAGTTGAATCTATATCGTACTTGAGCTGTCGCAAAAATTTAAAAAAGTCATCCGTTACGTAGAGCAGCAGGATTTTCAAGGAGCAGTTTTCATGGCCGAAGAACAAAGCAGGCACCGCATCCTGATCGTTGACGACGAAGAGAGCATGCGCGATTTTTTGAGCATCATGCTGCATCGCGAGGGCTACCAGGTCGACACCGCCATCGACGGCACCCAGGCCGTGGTCCACCTGCGCAACCACAACTACGATTTGGTGATCTCCGACATCAAGATGCCGCGCATGGGCGGCCTGGAGCTTTTGGCCCACATCAAGGAGCGCACGCCGGAGACGGTGGTGCTCATGGTCA
>JBFIMV010000457.1:0-1695 GCA_041611575.1 Desulfuromonadales bacterium
GAGCAGATGATCCGCTCGAAGTCGAGGCTGGTAACGACGTTCTCCATCAGCCCGTAGCCGAAATCGTTGCGCAGCTTCGGATCGAAAGTATCGTAGCCGGGTGCGAGCAGGATGGCGCCGACCTCGACCTGGAACTGCTCCGGCTTCTGGTGCAGGTCGATGGCGTTGGTCTTACAGACGCCGACGCAGATCTGGCACTTCCCCTCCTGCAGGTAGAGGCAGGTTTTCTCATCGACGTAGGTGACCAGCGGCACCGCCTGCGAAAAGTAGATGTGTACCGACTTGTTCTCGCCGAGGTTCTGGTTGAACGGGTCGGGAATCTTCACCGGGCAGTAATCGACGCAGATATTGCAGCCGGTACATTTCTCCTCGATGATGTAGCGCGGCTTCTTGGTCAGGGTCACCCGGAAGTCGCCCGCTTCCCCCTCCACCCGGTCGACCTCGGTGTAGGTGATGATCTCGATGTTCGGATTACGGGCGCATTCGATGAACTTGGGCGATTCGATGCACTTGGAGCAGTCGTTGCTGGGGAAGGTCTTGTCAAGCTGCGCCATCTTGCCGCCCAACGCCGGCGACTTGTCGACCAGGTAGACGCGGAACCCGGAATCCGCCAGATCGAGAGCGGCCTGGATGCCGCTGATCCCGCCACCGACCACCAGTACGTCGCCCTGGTTACGGTTCGCGGAGGCGTCAAAGGGGAGTGTTGCGACTGAAGTGTTTCCCATGGCCCTGTCCTTCTCTACAGAGACTCGTAGATGATTTCGGTGATGTCCTTGATCTGCAGGGCTTCACTCTCATCCAGGTCGAGGCTGCTGTCGGTAAAATTGGTGATGCAGTAGGGGCAGGAGGTCGCCAGCACCTCGGCGCCTGCCGCCACCGCCTGGCGCACGCGCAGGTCGGAGAAGCGATCCTCCTTGGGGGTCTCCATCCAGATCCGCCCCCCCCCGCCGCCGCAGCAGAGGCTCTTTTCGCGATTGTCGGCCATCTCCCGCAGCTCCAGGCCGCCGACCCGCTGCAGAAGTTCGCGCGGCGCGTCGTACACCAGGTTATGCCGCCCCAGGTAACAGGGATCGTGATAGGCGACCTTTTTGGCGAAGTCCTTGTTCAGGGTCAGCCGGCCGGCCTTGACCAGCTCATTGACATATTCGGTAATGAAGAGCACCTCGAAATGGACCATGAACTCGGGATATTCATTCTTGAAGCTGTGGTAACAATGCGGTGAGGAGACCACGACCTTCTTCACGCCGTGCTCGATGAACTGCTTGATGTTTTCCCGCGCCAGACGCTTGAAGAGGTCCTCGTTGCCGGCCTTGCGGATGCTCTCGCCGCAGCAGCTCTCCTTGCTGCCGAGGATGCCGAAATCGACCCCGGCCTTATTGAGGATGCCGGCGGTCGCCGTGGCCACATCGCGCATGCGTGGGTCGTAGCTCAGATAACAGCCGGTGAAGTAGAGGACTTCCATTCCATCGGCATAGGTCTTGACCGGCAGCCCCTTGGCCCAGTCGGCGCGCTTGTCGCGCTCACCGCCAAGGGAGTTCCCCTCGGAGGTCAGGTTGGCGATCACCGCCTGCACCGGGGCAACGTGCCCCGGGTAGACGTCGTACTCGGCGCCGAGCTTGCGCAGGGCGACGCCGGCGGTGATCTGATCGACCCCGCGCGGGCAATTGTCGACACAGGTCTTGCAGGTAGTGCAGC
>JBFIMV010000458.1:0-1692 GCA_041611575.1 Desulfuromonadales bacterium
CAGCCTGGAAAAACTCGAGGCTCTTGGTCTGGATGAGGTCTTTCTCAGCTTCCTGCCGTTGAGCCATGTCCTTGAGCGCACCGCCGGTTACTATGCGCCGCTCATGACGGGATGCCACGTCGCTTTCTGCGAAAGTGTCGACAAGGTGGTGGAGAACATCAAGGAGGTGCGGCCGACCGTCATGGTGAGCGTGCCACGCCTGTTTGAAAAGATACATGGACGTGTTTACGAGGATGTTCACAAGATGCCGTTGCTGCGCCGCAATATTTTTCACAAGGCGGTGGAGATAGGTCGCGAATATATCATGCGCCGTTATATCGAGCCGCGCCCGCTCGGCCTGCTGAGGATCAAGTACCGGTTCTTCGATTGGCTGGTTTTCAGCAAGATCCGCAAGCGTTTCGGTGGAAGGCTGCGCTACTTCATCTCCGGTGGAGCCCCGCTCGACAAGCATATCAACGAGTTCATGTGGACGATCGGCATCCCGACCTTCGAAGGCTACGGTCTGACTGAAACCAGCCCGGCAGTCGCCCTCAACAGCCCCTGGAAGGTGCGCTTCGGTTCGGTTGGCACTCCGGTCCCCGGGACCGAACTGCGACTCGCCGAGGACGGAGAACTGCAGGTGCGTGGGCCGCAGGTCATGCGCGGTTATTACAAAGCCCCGGAGGAAACGGCAAAGGTGCTGCAGGATGGCTGGTTCAGCACCGGCGATATCGCCAAAATCGACGATGACGGTTATGTCTTCATTGTCGACCGCAAGAAAGAGATCATCATTACCGCCGGAGGCAAGAACATCGCTCCGCAGCCGCTCGAAAATCTGCTGCGCATGGACAAATACATGTCGCAGGCCTTTGTCTTCGGTGATCGCAAGCCTTATCTGGTTGCCCTGCTGACGCCGAATATCGAGCGTCTGATCCAGTTCGGACAGGAGCAGGGGTTGGATTACCTTGACGTCGAAGAGTTGGTGGCCAACAAACGCATCCGCGAACTCTACGGTGAGCGTGTCGAGCTGATCAACAGCAAGCTCCCCTCCTACCAGACAATCAAGAAATTCCATCTGCTGCCAAGGGATTTCTCGGTGGATGGCGGAGAGTTGACGCCGACACTCAAGCTCAAGCGCAAGGTCATTTACGAAAAATACCGGGATCACATCGAACAGCTGTATCTACAGGACAATGGTGGTCAGAACGGTCTCCAGAATAATTCCAACGGAGGAACCCAATGAGGCAGATTAACAGAGTAGCCGTCCTCGGCGCAGGTGTAATGGGGGCGACCATCGGTGCTCATCTCGCCAATGCGGGACTCGACGTCCTGCTCCTTGACATGGTGCCGAGGGACCTGAGCGAATCAGAGCGTGACTCGGGACTGACCCTGGAAATGCCGCAAGTGCGCAATCGCATTGCAGCCGCAGGCCTGGCCGGGTTGCAGAAGCTGAAGCCCGCACCTTTCTACCTGGCAGGGTACGCAGCTCAGATCGAAATCGGCAACTTCGATGACGATCTGCCGAAGTTGAAAGACTGCGACTGGGTGGTCGAGGTGGTCATCGAGCACCTGCCGATCAAGCTGGGCCTGTTCAAAAAAATAGTCCCGCATCTCAAGGAAGGGGCGATCCTTACGACCAATACCAGCGGCCTGTCGGTCAACGCCATGACCGAGGTGCTGCCGGCCGAGGTGCGCCGCAATTTCATGGTCACC
>JBFIMV010000459.1:0-1679 GCA_041611575.1 Desulfuromonadales bacterium
GGCGGTCGGCAACCTCCTCAACCCGCTTGCGTGACAAGGCATAGACGATGCCGGCTTCGCCGCGCCGCTCTTTGAGAAAAGCGCGCAGCTGCTCGAAGGGCTTGAGCTTCTCCACGACGATGTAACGGATATTCGGCCGGTCGAAACCGGCAATGAAACACTTTGCGCCCTGCAACCCGAGCCGGTTGAGTATGTCGCCGCGCGTCTGCGGGTCGGCTGTGGCGGTCAAGCCGATCATCGGCACGGTAGGGAAAAGCTGCTTCAATTGGCCCAGCTGGACATACTCCGGCCGGAAGTCATGCCCCCACTGCGAGACGCAGTGCGCTTCGTCGATGGCGAACAGGGCGATCGGCAGCTCTCCCATCCGGTCGAGAAAACCGTCGCTCAGCAACCTCTCCGGCGCGACGTAGAGCAGGTCAAGCTCACCGGCATGCAGCCGGGCCAGAATCTGCCGGGCTTCGCCGGCCTTGAGCGACGAGTTGTAAAAAGCGGCGCGCACACCGTTGGCGACCAGGGCATCGACCTGGTCCTTCATCAGCGAGATCAACGGTGAGACGACGATGGCCACGCCCTCGCGGTGCAGCGCCGGCACCTGGTAGCAGAGCGACTTGCCGCCGCCGGTCGGCATCAGCACGAAGGCATCCCGACCGGCAATCAGGGTGTCGATGATCTCCTGCTGCGAGGGACGAAATTCCGGGTAGCCGAAAATGTCTCGGAGGGTTTGCAGGGGGAGCGATTGTGCTGACATGAGAAAACGACCTTTTCTGCGGGCGACATCGCGCGGTGTCGATTACATGACATGACAAGGAGGTGACAGGATAGCCTGTACCGGAAGCTCAGGCAAGGCTCTTGGGCGGCCTTCAGCGAAGCGGATCACGTTCCCTGACCTGCAGCATGCGCAGCAGGCACCAGGCGCCGGCAGCGGCGGCAAGGTGCTTGAAAGTGTGTCCGCTGAGACCGGTCAGGGAAAAGACGGGACGATCAGAGAATTCGAAAAGCTTGGCGAGCAGGTACCAGCCGCCGACCAGCCAGAGAATGCCGGACCGGGTCCAGCGCGACCGGTAGAGTAGCAGGACCAGAGGCAGGAGCAGCATCGGCAGGAACTGCACCAGGGCATATGGTCGCAGGTCGCCGGCACCGGCCTGTTCCGTCCACGCCCACCAGAGGACCGAAGTGACGCCGACCAGCAACAGCGGCCAGAGCAGGGAGCGCCCGAGGCGCAGACTGATATGCTCGCCCGCAACCAGCGCGACCAACGACATGAACGCCAGGGCCATCGGCAGACGGTCCCAGATCAGGGTGGCGTTGTCCGGGGCGAGGTGATAATACGCCGAACCGAAGGCGGTGAACCCGACGCCGAGGAAAAAGAAGAATGCGGCAGGGCGGAGCTCAATATCAAGCGGCAGCTGTTGCTTCTGTAACTTCCGGAGGCCACACACTCCCACCCACAGAAAAGGCAGATTGGAGAGCACGTCAAGTGCATTGGGGATACCGAGGAAGGTTCTCCGGTCGGCGAAACTGTGATAGGCCGGATCCTGCGGGATCGGATCGAGCAAGGCCACCCCACCGACGGCCAGCGCCACCAGGCCGAGCAGCAGCAGCCCTTTCCAGGAAGATTTCATTTGCTGCCCAGCACCCATCTCTCAGGACTCAGGACTCAGCACTCAGGACTGTCTATA
>JBFIMV010000460.1:0-1640 GCA_041611575.1 Desulfuromonadales bacterium
CCCCTCCCTCCTTCTCCTCTTCGCCTTTCCTGCAAACGGTTGACATGCCAGCAACGACAGGGTAATTAATGTCGGAATTTTTACGAGGAGGTATCGGCGTGACACAGATCGATTTTGCCAAAATGGGGGGGCTCATCCCGGCGATCATCCAGGACCATGAAAGTGGCGAGGTGCTCATGGTCGCGTTCATGGATGAAAAGACCCTTGCCAATACTCTGCGTGACGGCAAGACGTGGTTCTACAGTCGCAGTCGCAACAAGTACTGGATGAAGGGCGAGGAATCGGGAAACACCCAGGACGTGGTCGAGGTCCTGACCGACTGCGATGCCGACACCGTGGTCATCAAGGTGAAACAGAACGGCCCGGCGGCCTGCCACACCGGCAACCGCAGCTGTTTTTATATCCGTTGGGAAGAGGGACAATGGGTAGAACACTCCAACCCGCTGTTCGATCCGGCTGAAGTTTACAAGAAAAAATGACAGATTTACGCAGCGGTGATAGGCTCTGCAACAGAAGCGGAGCCTATCACCGTTGCCGGATTACGGCGTAATTGCCGTTCTGAGGCATGATCATGAGCAATGAGCTGAGATTGGGTATCCCCAAGGGGAGCCTGGAAAACGCCACCGTCGAACTCTTCGCCAAGGCCGGCTGGAAGATCAAGACAGATTCGCGCAGCTATTTCCCGACCTGTGACGACCAGGAGATAAGTTGCAGCCTGGTGCGCCCCCAGGAGATGGCCAAGATCCTGGAACGCGGTAAACTGGACGTCGGCATTGCCGGGCGCGACTGGGTGCGGGAAAACCAGTCCGACGTGATCGAAGTCGGCGAAATGGTCTACTCGAAGGTGTCGCGCCGTCCCGCCCGCTGGGTGTTGGTCGTCGCCCAGGACTCCCCGGTGCAGAAACCCGAGGATCTGGCGGGGGCCTCAATCTCCACCGAGCTTGTCGGCTTCACCAAAAGATATTTTGCCGAACGCAACATCGATGTTGACGTCGAGTTTTCCTGGGGAGCGACCGAGGCCAAGATACTCAAAGGATTGTGCGACGCCATCGTCGAGGTCACCGAGACCGGTTCAACCATCCGGGCCAACAACCTGCGGATCGTCTGCGAACTGATGGAATCGGTGCCGGTGCTGATCGCCAACAAAGAGGCCTGGGCGACCCCCTGGAAACGCGCCAAGATCGAACAGATCCACACGCTGCTGCAGTCGGCCCTGCGCGCCGAAGGAATGGTCGGGCTGAAGATGAACGCACCGGGCGACCAGATCGAAGCGATCACCCGCATCCTGCCGAGCCTTAACCACCCGACGGTCGCGCACCTCTACCAGTCGGATTGGGTTTCGATCGAAAGCATCCTTCCGGAACGGGACGTGCGCCGCATTGTGCCGGAACTGATGAAATTGGGTGCGGAAGGCATAGTCGAATATCCGCTGAACAAGATCATCTGATGCAGGGCATCCTATTTTTCCGTCTGATTCGAGATGAACCTTGCCCGCTGAGTTTTTTTTGAGATATAACCTGTATAGTGCCGCAAGCAAGAAGGCCATGCCATCTCAGCCTCCGCAAATGAGCCAGGAGCACCGATGACGATCCAGGTGGAATTGACCGATGGAACCCTTTGCAGGGTCGTGCCCAAGGGCC
>JBFIMV010000461.1:0-1639 GCA_041611575.1 Desulfuromonadales bacterium
ATGCTGCCTCATGATTTCAACCCCTGCCGGCGTCATGCAGACCCGGTTTTCCGCCGTCTTGATCTCCTTGAGAACACCGATGATCATTACTAGTCTCCCTCGTTGCTGTGGCCTGCGCCGCAATTGCTCCCTCGTTTTCGCCCAAGAATGGGCGACAAACATCCGGCAACCACTGTAACAATAATCGAGGATAATTATCTTGCAAACATTTCTCTGCAAGGGTAATTTTTAGTGGATAATTCTTAAATATCTACAATTAACGGGAGATTCTTGCGCTCATGGCACTTGATAAAATAGATCGGGCCATACTCAACCGGCTGCAGCAGAACGGCCGGCTGACAAACGTGCAACTCGCCGAACAGATCGGCTTGTCGGAATCGGCATGCTTGCGCCGGGTGAGAACCCTGGAAGAGAGCGGCATCATCGATCGCTACGTGATGCTGATCAACCAGTCGGCGATCGGCAAACCGGGGAACGTCTTCGTCCGTGTCACCCTCGACGGCCAGCAGCGCGAAAAGCTCGCCGCCTTCGAGGCCCAGATCGCCGGGGTTGCCGAGGTCATGGAATGCCACCTGATGTCGGGTGACTTCGACTACCTGTTGCGAGTCATCACCCGCGACAACAGCGACTACGTGCGCATCCACAACCAGCTCACCAGCCTCGAAGGGGTGATGCGGGTGCAATCGTCTTTCGCCCTGCGCACCGTACTGCACAAGACCGAACTGCCGCTCGACGGCCTGCCGACGAACTCCGGAAAGGGATAACCGCGCATGACATTCAAGTACATCTTCTGGGACAACGACGGCGTTCTGGTCGCCACCGAGTCACTCTACTACCAGGCCAACCGCGAGGCCCTGGCCCACCACGGCGTCGAACTGACGGAAGACCAGTTCAGGACCATATCGCTCACCAACGGCCAGAGCGTGCTCGACCTGGCGGGCCGGGCGAACCTCGACGCGACGCAGAGTGCCGCGCTGCGGCAGTGGCGCAACGCCCGCTACGCCGAACTGCTCGCCACCGGCGACCTGGTCCTGCCCGGAGTGCGTGAGACACTGCACACCCTGCACCGCCAGGTCGGCATGGCGATCGTCACCAGCGCTCGGCGCGAACATTTTGAGATCATTCACAGTTGCTCCGGACTGCTGTCCCTCTTCGACTTCGTGCTGACCCGCGAGGATTACACCAACAGCAAGCCCGACCCGGAACCCTACCTGCTGGCCCTGGCCAACAGCCGGCAGGCAGCCCGCGAGTGCCTGGTGATCGAGGACTCGCCGCGCGGCCTGGCGGCTGCCAGGGCCGCCGGCCTCACCTGCTGGGTGATCCCCGGCGCGGAGACTTCAGGGGCGGACTTCAGCGGTGCCGACCGCATTCTTGAAGATATTGGCGAAGTGGCCAGAAGGTTGAGAGAGACCTGAGACCGCACACGCAACGCAAACCTGCCCTGCCGCAGCCGCTCTCCCCCTCATGCAAGTATCAGCAGTACCACGGTGGGCACAAAATTGAGAAAGAGGAAGGCGATCTTGAACACGCCGAGGAAGCTGTAGAGAACCACGTCAAAAGTTTCCCGGGGGAGCGGGAAAAACCGGTACTGTATCCGGTAAACCTGGTCCGGGGCCAGGAAACAGACCGTGATCCAGAA
>JBFIMV010000462.1:0-1575 GCA_041611575.1 Desulfuromonadales bacterium
CTCGTCGCCCTTGCGCAGCAGGTACTTGTAGGGGATCTCGATCCGCGGGCCGTCGGCGTCGCGGAACAGC
This sequence comes from Desulfuromonadales bacterium, assembly GCA_041611575.1. Lineage (GTDB taxonomy): Bacteria > Desulfobacterota > Desulfuromonadia > Desulfuromonadales > BM103 > JBFIMV01. The sequence goes on from JBFIMV010000462.1 coordinate 71, forward strand.
CGGATCATCGACGCCGCCCGCTGGTAGAGGTCGATGTACGGCGCCAGCAGGCGGTGCAGCATGCCGCAGCAGGGGGCCGTCTTGCCGTGGACCCGCTCGAGGAAGCCGGTGCCCTCGAACTCGGTGCCGCCGATATGGCTGCCACCGAGGATCACCAGATCGTGGCCGTGGTGCGACGCCGGGATCAGGCGGCTCGGGTCGATCAACGCGCCGACCCGGCCGAGGTTGAAGACCGGGCAGTCGTAGACGTAGCCGAACAGGCTCTTCTTGATCTTCTGGCTCTCGTCAGAGCACTGCCAGACGATCGGCAGGGTGCCGGTAAAGCCCGCCTTGTCGGTGAGCGAACGCATGCGGCCGAAGAGCTTCATCAGCTCCAGCGGCGGCTGGTCGAGCAGGCTTTCGAGCGGTGGCGAGATGGGCATGGCGGTCTCCTGGGTGAGAAGCTGATGCTTTTATAACACTGTTTTCTGCGCAGATACAATGGGGCCTCTTCCTGCTGGCTCCACGGGCCGTGGAAACGGCGGCAATTCACGAGAAAATGTCTATTTCGTTTGACAAGGCCTCAGCCCTCTCTCTATTATTTCAGGTCGTAAATATCAGATTTAAAATAAAGACTTATCGCGATCAAGTCTGTTGTCCCCAGCGGCCAACGAGCCTGGCTGCGCAATCACATCATGATTGATTGGCACTGTCACATACTCCCCGGCATCGACGACGGCCCCATCGACGTCGCCGAATCGATCGCCATGGCCGCCCGCCTGGCGGACTTCGGCTGGGACGCGGTCTGCTGCACCCCCCACTGCATCAAGGGGTACTACGACCAGACGCCGCAGCAGGTGCGCGAAGCGACGCTGATGCTGCAGGCCGACCTCGACAACGCCGGCATCCGCCTCGAACTCTGGCCGGGGATGGAGTACATGCTCGACGAGTGCTTCGCCGGGTTCGCCGACGATCTGCTCCCCCTGGGCGACACCAACCTGGTCCTCTGCGAAGCCCCGCAGCAGGCCAACCCCCACGTCGTAAACGCCAGCCTCGAACGCATCCTCGCCGAAGGCTACGTGCCGCTGATCGCCCACCCGGAGAGGACCGAATTTTTCTACCAAATACTGACGAGGCGCGAGGTTCGAGGTGCGAGGTTCGAGGAAAACAAGGAGGAGGGCAGGAACGAGGATCGAGGAAAGAGGGACGAGGAAGTCATTGAGAATGATTCGATCGGCGAGTTTGCTGACACCAGACTCCCGGATCCCGGCGCACACCGGCCCTTCTGGAAAAAACTCCTGAGCCTGCGCCCCGAATTGCCAATACTAAAAACTAAGAACTTAAAACTCAAAACTCAAAACTCAAAACTCCCCAAGACAAGCGCAGCGCAGCAACTCCCCGAAGGGGTCCTGTACCACGCCAACCTGGGGAGCTTCACCGGCTTCTACGGCCCCGAAACGCAGCGCCGCGCCTACCAGCTGCTCAAGGCCAGAGCCTACCACAGTTTCGCCTCCGACCTGCACGAC
>JBFIMV010000463.1:0-1537 GCA_041611575.1 Desulfuromonadales bacterium
ACCTGCAGGCCGAGATAACGTTCGTAAAACTCTATTGAGCGTTGCAGATTTCTGACTTTCAGGTGGACATGACCGATCTTCATGTCAGGCCTCCACTTGGTTGTGTAAGACGCGCCTTCTGCGGACCGGGCCGCAGGAAGGCGCGGAGTTGTTTGATGGATCACTTCTTGAGGATGGCTTCGACCTCGACGCCGATCTCGACTTCATCACCGACGACCACGCCGCCGGTCTCGAGCGCCTTGTTCCAGGTCAGGCCGTAGTCCTGGCGATTGATTTTGGTCGAGGCCTCGAATCCGGCCCGCACGTTCCCCCAGGGGTCGGTGTTCTGGCCCAGGTAGCGCCCCTTGAGCGCCACGTCGCGGGTGACGCCGCGGATCGTCAGCTTGCCATGAACCGTGACCTCGTCACCTTTGTACTCGACGCGGGTGGAAGAGAACTTCATCTCCGGATGATTGTCGGCATCGAAGAAGTCGGCGCTGCGCAGGTGCGCGTCGCGCTTGGCTTCGCGGGTGTTGATCGAAGCAACCTTGATGGTGGCGACGGCGGCGGTGATCTTCTGGTTCTCGTCGACCTCCACGGTGCCCGCATAATCGGTAAACTCGCCGCGCACCTTGAAGAACATCAGGTGAGGCACGGTGAAGTGCACCTGGGAGTGGACCGCATCGACCTGGTAGGTCGCGGCATAAGAACTCATCGCAGCAAACAACAGAACGACGAAAATGGCGATTATCCTCTTGTACATGTTGTCCTCCAATATGGTGTAGTTTGTTTTCCTGTTTCCTGAGTGAGATTATAACAAACAATTTCATTGATAAATAATATATTATTACTATAATTATCATAGTTTTTATCTATGCTAACGGGGCTCACCGTGACTCTCGATCAAATGAAAATGCTGGTGCAGATTGCCGATACCGGCAGCATCCAGGCGGCAGCCGACAAACTCGGCCGCACTCAACCGACGATCAGCGTCGGTATCCGCAAGCTGGAAGAAGAGCTCGGCGTCACGCTCCTGGCACGCGATCATTACCGGTCGCAGCTGACGGAGGCCGGCGCAGCCCTCTGCCGACAGGCGCGGGAGGTCCTGCGGCAGGTCGAGGTCTTTGCCGCCCTGTCACGGCAGCTCGCCCTCGGCAACGAACCCGAACTGCGCATCGCCATCGAGGCGAGTTGCCCGATGCCGCTGGCGTTGGCCATGCTGAAATCCTGCGAACAGCGTTTTCCGGGGACCGAATTCATCCTCCTGGGCGAGACCCTCTGGGGTGCCCTGGAGAGGCTGCACAAGCGGGAAGTCGACATCGCCGTCACCCCGTGGTTCAAGGAAGACAGCAGCCTTGAATCGTGCCCGCTGACCACCGCCACGCTGATCACGGTCGCCTCACCGGACTTCCCTCCCCTCGCGCGCGACGGCAAGCTGACCCTCGACGACCTGCGCAGCAGCGTCCAGGTCGCCGTCAAGGACAGCAGCCGCAATCCGCCGGAATCGAACTTCGGCCGTTTTGAGGGGTCACGTCACTGGCACGTCAGCGATCACCAG